>DASQYE010000715.1:0-21814 GCA_035639355.1 Pyrinomonadaceae bacterium | reverse complement strand
GGCTTTTACCCTACGGATTTGACTCCCCACGCTTGGGCGCGGTGACGTGACAGGAATCCTTGGGATAGGCTATGCTTTGACGGCTGACCGTTTTTTGAGGGATGAAGGATAAAGGATGAGGGATGAAACGAAGCCTTTGCTTTTATTCATCCCTCATCCCTTATCCCTCATCCCTTTTACGGAGAGGTGCAAGAGTGGTTGAATTGGCAGCACTGGAAATGCTGTGTACGGGGAACCGTACCGTGGGTTCGAATCCCACCCTCTCCGCCAGATCAGCCGCCGGCTTGCGGCGCTCAGCAATCGAGAGCCGAATGTGTTATGCTGCGCGTTGAAAGCTTTTTTGACAATTTATCAGACTTCGGGCTCCGCACAATGCTTGCCTTGTGAACCCCGCCAGGCCGGGAACGGAGCAACGGTAGCAACGGCGGCGTGTGTTGCGGGTAAGTCCGGAGTCTGGCCACATCCAAGTAGGGATGAGGGCGAAGGGATGAGGGATGAATCAAGCCGTTCATTCCGTCTGATTCATCCCTCATCCCTCATCCCTCATCCTTGCTTTTCCATGTCCTATCAAGTCATCGCCCGTAAGTGGCGTCCGCAAACTTTTGACGAGGTAACGGGGCAGGAGCCCATTACGCGCACGCTGCGCAACGCCATCGAGCGCGAGCGTCTTCATCACGCTTACCTCTTCTCGGGCGCGCGCGGCGTCGGCAAGACCACCACGGCCCGGCTGCTCGCCAAGGCGCTCAACTGCCACAAAGCCGACCGACCGACGCCCTTGCCCTGCGCCTCGGACGACCCCCACCCTTGCGCTTCGTGCAGCGAGATCGCCGAAGGGCGCTCGATCGACGTGTTGGAGATCGACGCGGCCTCGAATACGGGCGTCGATAATGTGCGCGATGCGATCATCGGCAACGTCGCCATCGCCCCGGCGCGCGACCGCTACAAAGTCTTCATCATAGACGAAGTTCACATGCTGTCGGGCGCGGCCTTCAACGCGCTTTTAAAGACGCTGGAAGAGCCGCCGCCGCGCGTCCTCTTCATCATGGCGACGACCGAGCTGCATAAGGTTCCGGACACGATCCTTTCGCGCTGCCAGCAGTTTGAGTTTCGCACGATCGCCACGGCCAGAATCGCCGCGCGGCTGCGGCTGATCGCCGACGCGGAAAAGATTGAGGTCTCGGAAGAGGCTTTGCACGAGATAGCGCGCGCGGGCGAGGGCTCGATGCGCGATGCCCAGTCGGCTTTCGACCAGGTGATAAGCTTCTCCGGGTCGAAGATCAAAGTGGAAGATGTGGAGATGGCGCTCGGAATTGCCGGCCGCGAGGTGCTCGCGCGCGTCGTGCGCGCGATAGCCGAGCAGAGGCCCTCGGAAACGCTCGCCATCGTGGACGACCTGGTGATGCGCGGCCACGACCTTAGAAACTTTTGCCGCGACCTGCTGGCGCACCTGCGCGATCTTCTTGTCGCCAAGGTTACGGGAGAGACGGCCGCGCGTCTCGATTCGTCTCCGTCCGAGCGCGCGGAATTGACGCGCGCCGCGTCCGACTTTTCCGAATCCGACCTCGTGCGCTTCTTTCATTCCCTGACCGAGACTGAAACGAACCTGCGCGCCGCCGCGCACCCTCGCTACCAACTCGAAGTCGGGCTCGTGAAATTGATAGAGATGCGCAGGCTCGCGCCGCTCTCGCAGCTTATCGAAAGGCTCTCCGCGCTCGAAGAATCTTTGCGCACTGGAAAGCCCCCGGCCTCAGGCAGCACGCCCCCCGGCGCTGCGCAGGGCGGAGGCTCCTCGCGCTCATCCACGGCAGGCGGCAAGCGCGAAGGAACGACCGGCACGCCGCGAGCCGGAAGCGCCAGGGCGAGCGAGGTCGAAGCCTATGCAGAGGGCTCGCCTCAGGCCGTGCCGGCCGACGAAGTGCCGTTCGCGCTCGATTACGCCCAGCCTCCTGCATCGCCGCCCGTGCTCACCCTGGTGCAGCCCGGCGGCTCGACGGCGCTGGCCGACGGCGCTGGTGATTCACAGAAGCCCTTGAGCCCTCCTGCGCCGGAGCGGAAAGACGAGGACGGCCCCGGCCCCGTCGCACGGCCGAGCGCTGCGTCCGCAGCCGCTCCCGCCTCCATGATCGAGTCGCTCAAGGCAGGGCTCGAAAAGCGCAAGCGAATGTTCCTAGTCGTCGCGCTCGAAGGAGCGCGCAAGGCTACGTTCGAGGGCGAAGAGCTGCTGGTCGAGTTCGCGCCCGAAGCCAAACACTTGCGCGACAGTCTGGCGAAGCCTGATAACGTCAAGATGCTGCGAGAGGTTTGCCGCGAGCTGATGGGGCGCGACATGGGCGTGCGTATCAGCGTCAGAGAAGGGGGAGCGGACGCACCCGATGCTCCCACGTCGAAGCAGGACGCGGCGCGGCGCGACAAGCAGCAGTTGCGCGAGCTGGCCGAACGCAATCCGGCCGTGCAGGAGCTGCTTCGGACGTTTCGCGGCGAGATCGTTGACGTGCGCCGCATAGAGGAACAATGAGAAGCCGTAAAAGCGCCGGTTAGCGGGATGTCCTGTGAAGGCTGCCGCTTTTGTGAACAAATCGCGGGGCGTCTACGTATAGAATCGCACGGAGGTAATTTGACGACAATGCGCAATCCCATTCTGGCAGGAATTCTCAGTTTTCTCATTCCCGGCGTTGGGCAGATCTATAACGGTCGCATCCTCATAGGCATTCTCTGGCTGATAGTAACCGGCGTTTCCTGGATCGGATCGGCGGGCACGCTCGGCTGGATAGTTCATCTCGTCTCCGCTTACTGCGCCTACAGCTACGCGAGCGAGAATCGCGTTCGCATCTAAAAACTAAGGGATGAGGGCCACAGGGGTGAAAGAGTGATTGCTCAACTTGAGTAATGGCTCTTTCCTTTTTTATCCCTCATCCCTCATCCCTCATCGCTTGTGATATGCTTGGCTGCCGCCGAAGGAGAAAAAGAGATGAGCAGCCGGGTGCGTCAGCGCGAGAGTTTGGGTCACAGCGGGTCTGTGTTTGAATCGGCGCTCCAACGTCTTGAGCGCGAGCGTGTAATGGGTCGTATCTGGGAGCGCGATGCTTCAGTCTGGAAGACCGAAGAGCCTCACAGGAAGGTGATAAGCAACGCGCTCGGCTGGCTAGACGTTGTCGGCACTATGGGCGAGCGCGCGGGCGAGATCGACTCTTTCGCCGCAGAGGTGCGCGGCGCGGGATTCACGCACCTGATGTTGCTGGGGATGGGCGGCTCCAGCCTGTGCCCGGAAGTCCTGCGCCGCACGTTCGGTCGCCGCGAGGGGTATCCCGAACTGCTCGTGCTGGACACGACCGACCCGGACACCATCGCCTCCTTCGAGCGGCGTATAGACACGGCGCGCACGCTCTTTATAGTCTCCTCAAAGTCCGGGACGACCATCGAGCCCCTATCCTTCTTCAAATATTTCTTTCATCGCGTCGGCGAGATCAAGCCGGGGCGCGCGGGCGAAAACTTCGTCGCCATTACAGACCCCGGCACGCTGATGGAGCGCGAGGCCACGGGGGCCAAATTCCGCCGCATCTTTCTCAACCCGCCGGACATCGGCGGTCGTTATTCCGCGCTCTCCTATTTCGGGATGGTCCCGGCGGCCTTGATGGGCCTGGACGCAAAGGAGTTGCTGCGGCGCGCTGCCGGCGCGGTCGAGGCTTGCGCGCCGCAAGTCGCCGCGACCGCGAACGAGGCGGCACGGCTGGGCTGCGTGATGGGCGCGCTTGCGCTCGCCGGGCGCGATAAATTGACGCTCGTCATGGACGAACCGATCGGCTCGCTGGGGCTTTGGATAGAGCAGCTGGTGGCCGAGAGCACGGGCAAGGAGGGGCGCGGGGTTGTGCCCGTCGCGGGCGAGACGCCGGGCGCGCCGCAGGTCTACGACGCCGACCGCGTCTTCGTCGCCGTCCAATCGGGCCCGCTCGAAGAGTCGTTGGCCCAACGCCTGCGCGCGCTCGAAGAGGCCGGGCACCCGGTAGTCTACAGGACGCTCACAGACCTCTACGATCTGGGGGCGGAGTTCTTCATCTGGGAGATGGGAACGGCCGTCGCTGGTCACCTGATGTCGATCGACCCGTTCGACCAGCCCAACGTACAGGAGAGCAAAGATAACACCAACCGGCTGCTCGAAGAGTTTAAGAAGACGGGCGCGCTGCCCCAGCAGACTCCGCTGGTGAGCGAAGGCGAGCTGAAACTGTACGGCACGCAGCTGCCCGAAAACTCAGCCTCCCTGGAGTCGTCAACCGCAGAGTCGGTGACGCCGACACAAACATCGGCAACAGTGACGCTTTCATCCGTGATCGAGGGATTTATCAAGCGCGCAGAAAGCGGCGACTACATAGCGCTGCTCGCTTACATACAGGAGACGGAGGCGCACGACCGGCTGCTCGAAGCCCTGCGCACGCAATTGCGCGACGCGCTCCACGTGGCGACAACCACCGGCTATGGCCCAAGATTTCTTCACTCTACGGGTCAGCTTCACAAGGGCGGCCCCGGCAGCGGGATCTTTATACAGCTCACGGACGACGATCAAACAGACTTGGCCGTCCCGGACGAGCCCTACTCTTTCGGCGTTCTCAAGCAGGCGCAGGCGCTCGGAGACTTCTCATCGCTCGCCGGTCATGATCGTCGCGCCCTGCGCCTTCACCTGGGCCTGGACGCGGAGGCGGGCTTGAGAAGGCTGCTCGACATCGTTCGCACGGGGCTCGCCGCCTCGCCCGCTCAATCGCGTTCGGCGGAAAAATAGTTTTCCTTTGGAGACTGATGATGGCAGAAGCTGCGGAGATCGGCATGGCGGGCGTGGGTGTGATGGGCTCGAACCTCGCCTTCAACATGGAGCGCAACGGTTTTCCGGTAGTCGTCTGGGACCGCGACCAGTCCTTCGTAGAGAAGGCCATGAAAGGCGTCGGCCCGGATAAGCGCATCACCTCCGCCAAGACGCCCGAAGAGTTCGTGCGCGCAATCTCTCGCCCGCGCAAGATCATGTTAATGGTCAAGGCGGGCCCGCCCGTCGATTGGACCATAGAGCAGTTCAAGCCCTTTATGGAGGCGGGCGACATATTGATAGACGGCGGCAACTCCTGGTTTGAAGACACGCGGCGACGCGAGGCCGCGCTCGGCGCAGAGGGCCTGCGCTTCATCGGCTCCGGCGTGTCGGGCGGAGAAGAGGGCGCTCTATGGGGGCCTTCCCTGATGCCGGGCGGCGCGCGCGAGGCTTACGAAGAGATACGCCCCATCTGGGAGGCCATCGCCGCCAAGACAGAGGACGGCCCGTGCACGACCTACGTTGGGCCAAACGCGGCGGGCCATTTCGTCAAGATGGTGCATAACGGCATCGAGTACGGCGACATGCAGCTCATAGCCGAAGCCTACGACATACTGCGCCGCGTCCTCAAGATGGAAGCCGGGGAGTTGGCCGACACCTTCGCGCGCTGGAACGAGGGCTTGCTGGACTCTTACCTTATCAAGATCACATCCGAGATTTTCCGCGTCCGTGACGAAGAGACGGGCCGACCGCTGGTTGACCTGGTCATGGACAAGGCAGGGCAAAAGGGCACTGGCAAGTGGACTGCGCAGGTGGCGCTCGATCTGGGCGTCGCCATCCCGACCATCACCGCCGCCATCGAAGCGCGCTTCATCTCCGCCATGAAGGACGAGCGCGTCGCGGCCAGCCGCCTGATCAACGGCCCCGAGAACGTGCGTGAGTCCTCCTTCGCCGCCGCCGAAGCCTCTTCGATTAACGATCGCGCTTCTTTGATCGACGCCGTGCGCGATGCGCTCTACGCCTCGAAGATTTGCTCCTACGCGCAGGGCTTCAATCTGATTCGCGCCGGCTCCCTTGAGAACCATTGGAACATAGACCCGAGCGAGATGGCCCGTATCTGGAAAGGCGGCTGCATCATCCGCGCCCGCTTCCTGGACTCGATCAAGGCCGCTTACAAGCGCGAGCCGGGGCTCTTGAATCTACTGCTCGACGAAGACTTCAGAAAATGGATGGAGCAGTCGCAGGCGAACTGGCGCGCCTCGATCAGCTTGGCGCAGCAGCAAGGCGTCCCCGTGCTCGCCATGTCTGCGAGCCTGGCCTACTTCGACAGCTATCGCACGGCCGGCCTTCCGCAGAATCTCACGCAGGCCCAGCGCGATTACTTCGGCTCACACACCTACGAGCGCACGGACAAGCCTGGGCAGAGTGCGATACATACCGATTGGGAAGACGCCGTATCGAAGTCGTAGCCGGGTTTCTACTTGACCTGTGCCAAATGGACGGATTAAAAACTGAAGCTATGAACGGAAGAGGGCCGGAACGCGCTCGGAGAAGTGGAGGCTGAAGATGAAATTCAACGTGACGGTTGATCGGGACGAAGATGGAGTATGGATTGTTGAGTGCCCGTCGATTCCGGGCTGCGTTAGCCAGGGCGAGACAAAAGAAGAGGCTTTAGAGAATATCAAAGAGGCCATTGCGCTCTGTCTTGAAGTTCGCGCGGAAAAGGGACTGCCGCTGACGATTGAGACGCGGCAAGTTGAGGTCGCAGCATAATGGCTTGGCTTCCGGCTCTCAGTGGCCAAGAAGTTGTGCGGGTTTTCCAGTCTTTCGGTTGGAGCGTAGCTCGTCAGCGGGGCAGCCATATCATCATGACTAAAGAGGGTGAAATCGTCACCTTGTCCATTCCCAATCACAAAGAGGTTGCCAAAGGCACATTAAGAAGTCTGATTCGCTCAGCTAACCTGACGGTTGATGAATTTGTAGCAGCCGTCTGACTCGCATCGCCGCCCGTACTATCATCGCACCGAAAGCGCATCAAGAATGTCCCTCCTTCATGGAAAACAAGATGGCAGCTACTCTGACTGAAAATCCTTTGCGTGCCGGGATGCGGCTTGAGCGTACGGCGCAGCCGTGTGTGGTCGTCATCTTCGGGGCGACGGGCGATTTGACGAAGCGAAAGCTAGTGCCGGGGCTTTATAGCCTGGCACAGCAGAAGCTGCTTCCGGCCGAGTTCGCCGTCGTGGGCGTGGCGCGGCACGTAATGAGTGATGAGGAGTTTCGCGCGAGTATGCGCGAGGCCGTAGAGAAGTACGGCGAAGAGAAATCGGTGGATGATGCGGTCTGGGAGAGCTTCGCCGGCGGGCTCTTTTACTTGACGGGCGAGTTTAATGATGCGGATGCGTTCGCGCATTTGCGCGAGACGCTGGAAAGATTAGACCGCGAGCGCGGCACGGCCGGCAATCGTCTCTTCTATCTTTCGACCGCGCCGAGCTTCTTCGGGCTCATCGCCGGACAGCTGGGCGCTGCCGGGTTGGCCCACGGCGAAGGAAAGGGTTGGACGCGTGTCATCGTCGAGAAACCCTTCGGCCATGATCTTGAGAGCGCGCGCAAGCTCAACCGGGAGCTGGCCGCCGTCTTCGACGAAGAGCAGGTCTATCGCATAGACCATTATCTTGGCAAAGAGACCGTCCAGAATCTGCTCGTCTTTCGGTTCGCCAATAGCATCTTCGAGCCGCTTTGGAACCGGCAATATATAGACCACGTGCAGATCACCAACGCCGAAGCCCTGGGGGTCGAAGGACGCGGGGCCTATTACGAAGAGGCGGGCGTGGTGCGCGACATGATTCAGAACCACGTCTTTCAGGTCGTCTCGCTGGTGGCGATGGAAGCGCCCGCTTCCTTGGGCGCAAACGCCGTCCGCGACGAGAAGATCAAGGCGATGCAGGCCATACGGCCCATCCCCCCAGACCTCGTTGGCGAGTTCGCTGTGCGCGGCCAGTACGGGCCGGGCTATGTGCTTGGCGATACGGTTCCGGGCTATCGCCAGGAGACGGGCGTCAATCCCGAATCTTCGACAGAGACGTTCAGTGCGCTCAAGCTCTATTTCGACAACTGGCGCTGGGCCGACGTGCCGTTCTACATACGCTCGGGCAAGCGGCTACAGAAGCGAGTGACGGAGATCGCAATACAGTTCAAGGATGTTCCGCACCGTCTCTTTACGGGAGCGGACGCGCCGCTTGAGCCCAACGTCCTGGTCATACGCATTCAACCGAACGAGGGCATCACGCTGCGCTTCGGCGCGAAGCTGCCAGGCCAGCGCATGCGCATACGCTGGGTCAACATGGATTTTCGCTACGGGTCGTCGTTTGGCGTCCACACGCCCGAAGCCTACGAGCGCCTTCTGCTCGATTGCATCCTCGGCGATTCGACGCTTTATGCGCGGCGCGATATGACCGAGCGCGGCTGGGAGATCGTCACGCCGATCCTGGAAGCGTGGAAGAAGCCTGCAAACGATTTCCCGAACTACGAGGCGGGCACGTGGGGGCCGAAGGCCGCGTTCGATTTGATCGAGCGCGACGGAAGGCAATGGCGAAGACTCTGAAAAAGGGGAAGCCGGCGACAATTGGTTGATCGTAAATAAGACGAGCGGCCCCTAGCCCAATTCGTTATTCACCGTTGCCGATTTCGACCGCACAAACCGCTTATGCGACAAACCACGCATTCGAGTCCACAGCAGATACGAGTCCCCGCGACGCTTGACGTGCAGTCGGTCGAGCACGAGCTGAGCCAATTGTGGAAGGAGCACACGGGCGCGGGCGTCGTCGAAGAGGACGGCGCTGTGATGCGTGCGCGCGTCCTGAATCTGATGGTGTACGTTTCCGGCGAAGCTGCACTCGACGAGGTGAATGGGCTGCTCGGCGATATAACTTCGGTTCACCCGTGCCGGGCGCTGGTGATGCTCGCTGAGGCCGAAAGGCCAGACCGGGACATAGAGATGTTCGTCTCGGCTCACTGTCTCTCTTCGGGTGGGACGGGCGGGAAAAACCTTTGCGGCGAGCAGGTCACGCTCAAGGCGCGCGGTCGTTTCACGGTCGAGCTGCCGAGCGCGGCCGTGCCCCTGCTCGTGCCAGACCTTCCAGTCTTTCTCTGGTGGCGCGATGCGCCGCGATTACACGACCCCGTTTTTGCGAATCTCACGCGCGCCTCCGACCGCGTAATTATAGACTCGGCCGCCTTCGCTCAACCCTATGAGCAGATTTTGGAGCTGGTCGCGCTGCTTGAGCGACAGCGCCGCGAGCACGCCGCCCTCAGCGATCTGAACTGGGCGCGGCTCACATCCTGGCGAATGCTCCTGGCGAGCTTCTACGACGTATCGGAATACCGCCACGCCCTTGAGAGCGTTGACCATGTACGGATAGAGTATGTGCCGCACGACCTCGCGCCGGGAGCGGTCGCGCCTAAGGCCCTCATACTCGCGGGTTGGCTCGCCAGCCGCTTGAACTGGCGCGTCCATTCCGAGCAATCCGGGGCGAAGAATGAGACGGGCGCGCTCGCCGTCGCCCTTGAGAAAGAGGGTCGCCGGATAGAGGTAGAGTTCGCTGCGGCCGAACGCAGCGCCGCCATGCGGGGATGGATCGCGCGCATAGAGCTGAGCGCCGAGTCCGCCTCGCCCGCGAGATTCGTCGTCCTGCGTAGCGAGGACGGTCGCTACCTTGAGACGGATGTGATCGGCGAGGGTGAAGCAGCGCGCTCCTCGCGCACGCTCGTCGGCGGGGACAAGAGCGAGGCTGAGTTGCTCGAACGCGAGTTGGAAATAGTCTCGCACGACCGCATCTACGAAGAAGCGATCAAGGCGGCGGCGCAGATGCTCGGGGCGAAGTGAAGACCCTCCTGAAAAATGGTGTGCGCGTAGAGGTCTTGCGCGATCTGGCGCAGGCGAGCGAGCGCGCCGCCGACGTGTTTCGTGCCGTCGCTTTACGAAGCGTAGAAGAGCGGGGCGTGTTCCGCGTAGCGCTGCCCGGCGGCTCGACCCCTAAAGCCCTGTTCAGTCTCCTTGCGGGCGACGATCATAAAGAGCAGTTGGCGCGTGTGTGGCCGCTCGCGTCCGTTTTCTGGACTGACGAGCGATGCGTGCCGCCCGACGACCCGCAGAGCAACTTTCGCATGGCCCACACGGCTCTGCTCATGCATGTGCCTGTCCCAGCTTCGCGCGTCCATCGTATGCGCGGCGAAGATGAGCCGCAGAGGGCGGCCTCGGCCTACGCTTCCTTGATCGAGAGTGAATTCGGCACGAGCGACCCGGTCTTCGATCTCATTCTGCTCGGCATGGGAGACGACGCGCACACGGCCTCGATCTTTCCTCGCTCGCCTCTGCTCAAAGACTGGGTAGAAGATTCTCTCGTCGCTGCGCCCTACGTCCCTAAGCTTCGCGCCCATCGCCTGACGCTTACGCTGCGTGTTTTGAACCGCGCCGCAAACGTCGTCTTTCTAGTCTCCGGCAAAGAGAAAGCCGCCCCGCTCGCCAGAGTATTCGCGTCACGGGAAGAGGACGAAGAGCTGCCCGCGCGCTTTGTGCGTCCCAAGGGCGGGCGGCTCGGCTGGCTGGTTGACGAAGAGGCCGCACATTTGTTGAACTGACGACCGCAGGTGCTTAGCTGCCGGCCGCAGGGGGCCGCCCCGTGACCTGTGGCCTACGGGGCACACTTCGCTCTATTATTCTTTGACAGGTGCTGGACGGGGCGCATATATTTTCATGGCGGATCGTGCCGCCTCCGTCAGTGCCTCGCATCGCTAGCCGAAGCGCTCTCTCTTAATAGCTCAAGCGCGGCCCCGTCCTTCTCCTTGAAAGTCCTGGTGTCGCTCGCTCCTTGTCCCTGGTAACGGAGGCCCGATCCGTGAAACGCTTTACCATGCCGCTCATGCTGGCCGCTTTTCTACTGGCCGCCGCCGCGCCGCTTTACAGGGCGGAGGCGAAAGAGAGCTGGACGAGCGTCCGCTCGAAGAACTTCCTGCTCGTCGGGAATGCGAGCGAGAAGGACATACGCCGCATCGGCCTCCAGCTCGAACAGTTTCGTCATGTGCTGGCGCGCTTGCTCGCCGACGTGAAGACTACTTCCAGGGGCCCGATCACGGTCGTGGTTTTCAAGAGCGACGAATCATTCAAGCCGTTCAGACCCCCGGCCTCCTCCGCCTACTTCCAGTCGGGCCAGGACATGAACTACATCGCTCTCACGAGCGAGCGCGGGCACGAGAATCCGTTCGCCTCTGTCTTCCACGAGTACGTTCATTTTCTGGTCAGGAACAATATCAAGAATGCGCCGCTCTGGTTCAACGAAGGGCTGGCCGAATACTACAGCTCGTTTGACATCTCCGATGGCGAAAGGAAGGTCATCATCGGCAAGCCGGTCACCAATCACGTGTTGAACCTGCGCCAGCATAGAATGATGCCGCTCGAAACGCTCTTCAGCGTGGTCAACGATTCGCCGATCTATAACGAGCAGGACAAGAAGGGGATTTTTTACGCTCAGTCGTGGGCGCTGGTCCATTACCTGCTGCACGGCAACGAGGGCAGGCGTGCCCCACAGTTCAGGCAGTTTCTGGGCTCGCTTGCCTCCGGGATGACCGTCGAGGCCGCCTTCGAGCAGGCTTTTGAGACCGACTTCCGCACGCTCGAAAAAGAGTTGAGCCAGTACATCGATCGCCGCTCCTACAAGGCGGAGGTCGTGACTTTCGACGAAAAGCTCGCATTCGATACGGAGATGCTGAGCGCTCCTTTGACCGAGGCCGAGAGCCAGTTCTACCTGGGCGACCTGCTGCTGCACGTCTCGGACCTTGACCGCGCCGAGCAATACTTGCGCCGGGCTATCGCGCTCGAACCGGATCTGGGCCTGGCACACGCCTCGCTCGGAATGCTCAACATGCGCCGCGAACGCTTTGACGATGCGCGGCTACACTTGCAGCGTGCCGTCGTGGCCGACACGAAAAACTACCTGGTACATTATAACTACGCATACATGCTAAGCCGTGAAGCGATGGTCGCCGGTAACTACGTATCAAGTTTTGCGCCGGAGGCGGCGCGAACAATGCGCGCCGAGCTGCGCAAGGCCATAGAGCTTGAGCCCGGCTACGCCGAATCCTATTACCTGCTCGCCTTCATCAACGCGGTGACGGGCGAGCAGCTGGACGAATCGATCCTACTGCTAAGGCGCGCCATCTCGCTCGCGCCAGGTCAAAAGCATTTCGAGAGCCTGTTGGCGAAGCTTTATATACGCAAGCAGGATTTCAAGACCGCGCGACTGATTCTTGAGCCGCTCGCGCGCGGCGCGGCCGACCCACAAGTGATCGAGCAGGCCCGCTCCCTGCTCCAACAGCTTTCCGCCATCGAGGAACAGATGGCTCTATATGGGGCAGGGAAGAACGCCGAAAGCACCGGAGCCGTCCCTTCACAATCGGGACCCGGAACCGGAAGCGGAACAGAGCCGACTACGCCGCCGGACGACGAGCGTCCTCAACCAGCCTTTGAACAAGAACTGTTGCCCCGGCGTGATGGCGAAGAGCAAGCGCACGGCCAACTGCTTCGCATCGATTGCGAAGGGCAGGGCGTGACGATGGCTGTCAAGGTGGGGAGTCGTACACTCAGACTTCACAACAACGAGCTGAGGCAGATCAGGTTCGTCACCTACACACAGGAGATGCGCGGCATGATCGCCTGTGGCCCGCGCAATCCCGCCAATACAGTGATCGTCAGCTACCGCCCAACGGAAGATGGACGCTCAAAAACGGACGGCGTCGCGACCGCCATCGCATTCATCCCCAAAGAGCTTGAGGCGACTCAGTAAGGAGAAGCGCCGAAGTCGAAAGCGCCGCCCGCCGTGGCTGTAAAATGCAGCCGCCGCAGGAGGTGAAACTATGCTGGCCGCCGCACGTCGCAACTCTCTTGGCCATCACGTTGTTTCTTTACCCCGCGCGCTTCCTCAGCTGGCGTCGGCCGGATTCCCTCGTTCGGGCGCAAGGCTGATCGTCATCACACGTTCAGAGAGCGAGAGAAGGGCGCTACGTTTTGCGCCCGACATTCTGATCTCTATAGAGGCATCGCTGATGAAAATATGTAAACGCCTGCTCTGGGCTTCTGTTTTCTGTCTTTTCGCGTGGCTGCCGTCGCACGCCCAGGAGGTTGAGCAGCCGCCTCCGCCGAAATACAGGATGGAACTGGTCTACGTATTTGAGGGGGAGACGCCGGAATCTCTTTTCGTTATCGGCCACGCGGGATTCAGGTCGGTCGCTTCGCTGAAGGAATTTGTGAGCAGCCTGCCCGCGGGTTCTACGCTTGAGTGGTCGCCCGGATGTGTGCGTATGGGCGACGAGCCGTTGCTTTCGTCAGCGGAGGAGATGGAGGCGTTCAAGCTGTTTTGCGCCGAGCATGGAATCGATTTCATCCTCGTGCCGTCCGGCTAAACACTTTCCGGACGGCTGGCCGGGTCGGCAAGTTCGCTGTTTCCGCGTCCGCTTGCGTTCAGGGTCTGGGCGTGCGTTTGTTCGTAGGGACGGCGCGCGGGATGTCGCCGTCGTCGATGACGATCGGAGTCTCCTGCGCGTTTTGCTGTTGCAGAATGGGCTTGCCGCGCAAGGTGGGTTTGGTCTTCGGGCGAGGGATGCTGATGGTCGCGACATCCTCCGTGCGCTTCAGGATAGTGCCGCCGCGCCCCGCCACCCAGACATCCGCCCCGCCGCGATAAGCGATGGCGAACAGCGAGACGCTGGTGATGGTCGGCTGTAGTTCCCAGCTTTCGCCGCCGTTCCTGGTACGAAGAACGCGACCCTGTTCGCCGGATACGAGCGCGTCGTTACGCCCGTCGCAGCCGATGGCGAAGAGGTTCGTCTCGACGCCGCTCTCAAGGTCTTTCCAGGTCTCTCCGCCGTCATCCGTTCGCAGGATAATGCCGCGAGCGCCGACCGCGTAGCCACGCTGCGCATCGGCGAAGGCGACGGCGTAGAGCCACTCCTTCAAGTTCGAGTTGGCGAATTGCCAGTTGCGCCCGCCGTCCGTCGTGCGAATGATAGTGCCCTGCGAGCCGACCGCGACGCCCTGCTTGTCGTCTATAAAATGCACGTCCTCAAGCCACGCCAGGGTGTTCGTCACCTGCAAGTGCCAGGTTTCTCCGCCGTCATCCGTGTGCAGAAGTGTGCCGCGCGCCCCGGCTATCCAGCCCTGAGTGGGCCCACTGAAGTTGATCGCGAACAAGTCCTGCTTGGCCTCCGAGACCACGGCCTCCCACGTCACCCCGTTCGTCGCCGAATGAAGAATCGTCCCCTTTTCTCCGACCGTCCAGCCATCCCTCTCGTTCAGAAAAGTGACAGCGTTCAAGCGCACGTTCGTGCCCGACGGGCGCACAGTCCAATTCTTGCCGCCCGAGCCCGTGTAGAGAATCTTGCCTCGCGCGCCGACGGCCCAGCCGCGCTCGTCATCCAGAAAAAAGATGTCCGCGAGATCGTCGCGTCCGCCTTCTGTGAGTCGCTTCCACTGCCGGCCGCCGTCGTCCGTGCGCAGGATCAGCCCGTCGCCGCCGGCGGCCCATCCCGTCTCGCCGTCCGCGAAATGAACGGTCACGAGTCGCGGGTTCGTGCGAACGTTGACGGTCAACCATGTGTTGCCGCCGTCTGCGGTCGTCAGGACGACGCCGCCGTCGCCCGCCGCCCAGCCGTGAAGCCTGTCCGAAAAATAGAGTGTGAAGAGATCCGTGTTCACGAAAGCATTAACGGGCCTCCACGTCGCGCCGCCGTCATCTGTGCGCAGGATGCGGCCGCCGTAGCCGACAGCCACGGCCCGCGCCGCCGAGATGAAAGCGACGCCTGTGAGCGGCTGCTCCGTGACGCCCGTAGGCTGATTCCAACTCCTGCCGCCGTCCTCCGTCACTAGCAGCGTCCCGCGATCGCCGACCGCCGCCCCTCTCGTCTTACTGAAAAAAGAGACGGAGTAAAGATGCGCTTTCACGTTGCTCGTGAGCGTGGCCCAGGTCTCGCCGCCGTCGAAGGTCGTAATGATGATTCCGTACGTACCGACGGCCCATCCCCGCGAGGGGTCTTCGGGAGCGAACGTGACGGCGTATAGATGGCCCTTGATGCCGGTCGTCCTCAGCGTCCACCTGTCGCCGCCGTTATCCGTCGTCAGGACGACGCCGCGCGCCCCGACCACTACGGCGTGGCTCTTGTCCTTGACATAAAGACCGTAGAGCGTCGTGTTGGCTGGCGATTTTTGCTCCTCCCAATCAAAGCCGCCGTTGGTCGTGTGGAGGATCGTTCCGTCGGAGCCTATGGCCCACCCGGTCACTTTATTCTTGTCGAACCGTATGGAGTAGATGGTATTGCCCTGCGGCAGAGGGTTCTGCCACTGCCAGCCGCGCGCCGCCTGCGCTCGGGCAGGCACATAGGCAAAACCGCACGCCGCGAACGCGCAGAGCAGAAACAGGACGGCCCTCCGACCGCACGTGCTGGCGCCGCCGAAGCCGGGTTGTGTCGAGAGTGAGATGAGCGAAAACACTGATCGTAAGCCAACGGACTTAAACAGTGAGGCTCTTAAAAAAAGCGCGTCTCACCGAAGTGGTCGGGGGAGAAGATTATAAAGGCGATGAAGAGCGAAAGCTAATCGCCACGGCCTGCCGAAAGAGTGTTTTAATCCGTCACTTCCGCCGTCCCGACGCGATCGACTGCGTCCCGGAGCACGCTCTCGTCAACGCGGCCGAGCGCGGCTATGCGGCGCGCGGCGCGGTCGGCTGCTTCCTGTATGACGTGCCCGGCGTGTCCCTTGGCCCACTCCCAGGAGACCTCGTGCGCGAGCGTGGCGCGGTCGAGGCGCGCCCACCACTCCGGGTTAGACTTGCGACGAAAGCGCCCCGACATGGTCTCGACGACATAGCGCGAGTCCGTCACGACGCGCACGCGGCAGGGCTCGCGCAACGCTTCGAGGCCGAGCGCGGCGGCGGCAATCTCGGCTTGCTGGTTCGTCGCCGTGCCTAGAAAGGAGCCGACGGCGCGCCACACGCCGCGATAGCCCAGCAGCGCGACCGCGGCCGCACGCGTCTCCGCCTGGCCGTTGCCGAGGCTCGACCCGTCGCAAAAGATGGTCACAGCTTTAGAGGGCGGAGGGATAAGGGATGAGGGATGAAGCGAAGGCGATTCTCTTTTTTTATTCATCCCTCATCCCTCATCCTTCATCCCTTCCTCATCCCTCATCCCTCCGCCCTCATCCCTTCTTCAGCGCCTTGGCGCTGGATGTGTATGTGGTGGTCTACGGACTCCTCGAAGGTGTCGTCGTGCGAGATGACGAAGAGTTGGTCGAAGTGACGGATTTGACCGATCTGTTGCGCGAGCCTCTGGCGACGCTCGGCGTCCATATTGGTGGTCGGCTCGTCGAAGAAGGCGAGCCGAATATCGGAGAGTTGTTTGAGCAGGGCGAGCCGCACGGACAAGGCGGCGGCCATCTGCTCGCCGCCCGACAGGTTCGGGAACGACCGCTCGTGCCCTTCTTCTTCGAGCATGATCTCGTAATCGCGCGACCAGCGAAGCGCGCGCCCAGCATCTCCTGTAATCTCGCGGAAGAGCTGGTTGGCCTCTATAGAGATGTTGTAAAGATAACTCTCTGTGACGAGCGGCCCGGCCTGCTTGAGCGTGTCGCGTATGAACTCGGTCGCTTCGTTCAAGCCTTCGAGCTTCTCCCTGGCCAGAAATTCGTCGCGCAGGCGGTCGCGCACCTCCGAAAGGCGCTCGATCTCGGCGGCGAGCGCAGACTCGCGCGCTCGCGCCGCATCTAGCTGCGCCGAAGTTGCTGCGGCGCGCTCGCGCGCTCCCGAAAGCTTTGCCCTTTCGGCCGAGTGATGCTCCCGATCGTAGCTACGGGTCGCGGCCTCGTATGCGCGAGCAGCTTCTTCCAGCTCGCGGGCGATGCGCGCGGATTCACGCTCTGCCTTTTCCATCTCGGCCTGACGCGCGGGCAGCGTCCGGGCCAGCGCCTCGCTGGCCAGATATTCACGATGGCCCGGATCGGTCTCGTCGCGGCGGCGGCGCGTGGCGTCCCAGCGCTCGTCCAGGCCAGAGTAGCGGGCCAACCCGGCCTGAAGCGACTGCGACTGCTTTTCCAGCGACCGGAGCGCATCCATAGCGCCCGCAAGCTCGCCCCGGCGCGCCCCCTCGCTCTCGGCCTCTGCGCGCAGGCTGCGTGCGCGGCCGCGCGGATCATTCAAAGCGCGAAGCGCCGTTTCAGTCTCTTCGATATCCGCCTCAAGAGGCGCTAGCGCCTCGGCGGCGGCCGCCACCCCGGCGCGCTCGTCGCGCTTACGCTTGCCCTCCTGCTCGATCTCCTGCAATCGCTGCTCTAAAGGCTTGAGCCGGGCATAACCGAGCGCGGCTTCGCGCAGCAGTATCAACTCGCCGTCGATGCCGGACAACTGCGCCCGCAGCTCGTTAAGGCGCTCGCGGCCGGCCGAAGGCAGCTCGGCAACTTCGCGGTCGAGGCGGGCCAGCGCCTCCTCGCGCTCTGTGAGGAGCTTGCGCGCGCCGCCGGCTTGCGCGCGCAGGCTTTCAAGCCTTGAGAAATGCTTTTCGGCCTCGCGCGCGCCGCGCACAGCCTCCGTGACGTTCAGGCGTTCCTTTTCGAGCGCGCTCAACTGGGCTGTGTTCGAGGCGTATTGATCCTTGAAATAATCTTCGAGCGTTTGATCCTCGCCGATGTTCAGGCAGCGCTCCGAAAGGATGGGGCAGAGACCGTTTTTGACTTCGGCGTGAAATTTCTCGTCGCGCGCAATCTCGGCCCTGAGATGGGCTAGCTGTTCGGTCAGCTCCGTCTCGCGCGCTGTCAATCTAGGGACGGCGGCGGCCTGCGCCGAATGGCGTTCGAGCGCGGCGGCCTCCTTTTCATACGCGGCCAGCTCGCGCCGCAAGCGCTCGGCGTCGCGGGCCAGCTCCTTGCGCTGGCTGGACAGATGCTTGAGGCTGGTCGCGGCCCTCTCGGCCTGGCTAAGCGAGGTCTCGACGCCCATGCGCTCGCTCTCAAGCTCTGCGACGCGCTCTTCTGCACCTCGCCCCCTCTCGGCCTCACGGACGCGCTCCCTCGTCTGCGCGTGCAGCGCGCGCAGCTCGGTCAGCTCCCCATCGAGCTTGGTGAGCAGAGCGCGAGCGCTCAGGGCCTCCGCGCGCAGGTCGCGCAGGCGTTCGCGCTCGCGCTCCAACTCCTCCTGCGCCTCAGTTTCGGCGGCGAGGGCAGCGATTGCGACGCGCGCCTCGACGGCACGCTCGACCGCCTCCTCAAGACGGCGCACGTGGCCCCTGGCCTCTACCAGCAGCCGCGCGACGGCCTCCTCTTCGCCGCGCAGCTTATCGCGCAGCGCACGCTCGGCCTCCAGGGCCCTAAGCTCTGCGAGCGCTTCCACGTGTGACTTATGATCGGCCTCTGCGGCGCGCAGGCGTTCGAGCGCGGCGGCGGCCGCATCGCGCTCCGCGCGAAGATCGACGAGGCGTCGCGACGCGGCATCGCGCTCGACTTCGAGCCGGACTGCGAGCGCGTGGGTTTCGCTCACGCGCCGCTCGGCCATGTCCATCTGCGCCACAGCATGATCGCGCTCTACTATCTCTCGCTCCAACGCTCCGAGCGCGTCCCCTAGTTCAAGGGCGCGTGCCGCAAACGTAGAGTGCTCTTCGACCAGCTCTTCGTAGCGCGCAAGCTGGCCCTCGGCGCTGGCGATGCGCTCGCGCACCGCGGCGGTGCGCTCTCGAATCAGGTGAACCGTGTCGAGCAGCCGCTCGGCCCCGTCGCGATACTCCTCGACTTTCAGCAGGCGATCAAAAGCGGCCTTGCGCGCGTTCGGCGCGAGCAGGAACTCGGCCGTGAAAGAACCTTGCGGCACTCCGATGGCGGAGCGAAAGAGCGACTTCACATCCGTGCCCGGCTCTATGTCTAGCAGCTTTCTAATGAGGGCCGAGACATCCGTCTTTTTCTCGGCGATCTTCATGCCCAGGCCCTCGTCGTAGACGTAGTAGCCCTGCGCCGTGTCGCGGTAAACGGTGTAGAGCCGTCCGTCTATCTCGGGCGAGGTCTCGAATGTGACGCGCACGCTTCCGCGCTTTGCGCCGCGCCGCAGAAAATCCTCCTTGCTGTATTCGAGCGTATCGAAGAGCGCCCACGCGATGGCTTCCAGGATAGTCGTTTTGCCAGCGCCGTTCTCGCCCGTGATCGCGGTCGTCCCGCGCGCGAACGTGTAGACCGCGTGCTCGTATGATTTGATGTTTTCTAATTCAACCCGTGTAACGTGCATCTTTGGGCTCTTGGATTTTAGATTTTGGATTAACGCTTCGTCGCCTTGAATTTTGGAGCCCGGCTTTCAACTCTCGCTGCTCGCCAATCCAAAATCGGCTCATAGGTCTTCCACTTTGAGCTGCGTGTCGGCCGTTTTCCAGGCCGCCTCGAACTCCTTCTGAACCATCTGTGCCGCCTCTTTCTTCCCTTGCGCTTTGAGGCTTTCCATCAGTCCGAACAAAGAGCGCCCGCTGCGCCTGTTTTTTTCGAGATCGGCGCGAAAGACCTTCTCGGCCTCTTCGGCGCGACCGCTACGCAGCAGCACGCCGCCAAGAGTTTCCCTGGCGGGCAGGAACCATGCGGGCGGCTCGTCGTAAGCAAGCTCATCCTGCGCGCGGACGGCCGCCTGTAAAAGCTCCGCCGCCGATTTTGTGTCCTCGCGCGCCAGAGCGATCCTCGCGTCGAGCACCTTTTCCGAGATCTGTAATATAACGCTCGCGCTATTGAGCCCCCAGGACGCCACCGGCGGGATCGCTTTCCGGGCTTCCAGAAAAGCCTTCCGCTCGGCCAAAGCGTTTTCCAACCTGCCCTTCGCCGCGTAAGACACCGCGCGGGCCCAATGACGTAAGCTCTTAGTCCCGGCCGTCGCCTGCGCGGGCTCGGCCATCTTCAGTATGTCGTCCCAGCGACCGAAGTGCGCCAGGACGAGCGGCCGCGTTATCACAAAGCCTTCGAGCATAGGCATCTCTTGAAGGTGTGGGCCGGTGTTGTCTTCGAGCTGCTGCGCCGCCTTGTGCGCCTCCGCAAACCTTCCGCCTATGCTGTGGGCGATGGCCAGGAAATGCAGATTGTGATTGTAATACATCGCGGCGTAGAGGGTTTCTACGCCCTTGCTTTTGATATAGGAGCGGTCTGCTTCGGCCGCGTCCGCGTTGCTCTGCGCCGCCGCCTCATAATCGCCCGTGCGCATGTAGACGTGCGCTGGCATGTGAACGATGTGGCCCGCCGCCGGCATCAACTCTTTGAGCTTCGGCGCGTAGGCCAGCGCCCGCTCCGGGTTCGGCGACGCCTCGACGGCGTGAATGTAGTAATGAATCGCGCCCGGATGATTGGGGTTACGACGCAAGACCGACTCCAACACGGCGACGATCTCCAACGTCCCCTCGGCCGGCTGCCCGTCCGCCATCCACAATTGCCAGGGGCGCAAGTCCATAGCGCTCTCCGCGTAGAGCGTGGCGGCGTCCAGATCGTCCGGGTAACGCTTGACGAGCTGGCCCATAGCGTTCTTGTAATCCAGGGCGAGTTTCTTCAAGTCGGCTTTCGGATCGATCGAATATCTTTTCGCGAGGGCCTCGATATAGGCGCGCTCATTCTCAGGCGCTTTCGCCGCGAGAGAGAGAGCCTTCTGCGCCGCCTCGTAAGCGGCCCTCTCGCGCGCCGGATCGACATCCAGATTGATGTTCGGGCCCAGAGCGAGGGCGATTCCCCAGTGGGCCATCCCCAGCTGCGGGTCCAGCTCGGCGGCGCGCCTGAAGGAGCGCACGGCCTCCTCGTGATTGAACGCGTAGACGTAGTTGAGCCCCTGGTCGAAGAAACGCTGGGCCTCTTTGTTGCTGGTCGAAACCGGATGCTGATGCTCCCCCAATCCGGGGACGATTGCCACAGGCTTGTCATGAGAAGGCATATCCATCCCGCCCGAATCCTGTTGCGCGTATACGGCTAAGTTGATCGTTAACAGGATGGCGAGGGTTAATGTGAACCGTTTCATATTAAATCCTCCTTGGCTCTGAATTATTCATTCACCTTTAGAACGGCGAGGAAAGCCTCCTGCGGAATCTCTACGCGGCCCACCTTCTTCATGCGCTTCTTGCCCTCTTTCTGTTTTTCCAGGAGCTTGCGCTTGCGCGTGATGTCGCCGCCGTAGCATTTGGCGATGACGTTCTTGCCGAGCGCCTTAACGGTCTCGCGCGCGACGACCTTGTTGCCGATGGCCGCCTGTATGGGGACCTCAAAAAGCTGTCGCGGAATCAACTGCTTCATCTTTTCCGCGAGCGCACGGCCCTTGGCCTGCGCCGTGCTGCGGTGCAGGATCAGGGAGAGAGCGTCCACGGGCTCGCCCGCCACGAGCACGTCCAGCTTGACCAGGTCGCTCTCCCATGACCCGGCCAGATGATAATCGAGCGAAGCGTAGCCGCGCGAGACCGATTTCAAGCGATCATAAAAGTCCAGCACGATCTCGTTCAAGGGCAGCTCGTAGGTGAGCATGACGCGGTTGGCGGCGATGTACTCGAACTTTTTCTGCACGCCGCGCTTCTCTTCCAGCAGCGGAAGGATGCCGCCCAGGTAATCGTCCGAGGTGAGAATCGTCGCCAGGATGACCGGCTCTTCGATCTTGGCGATGCGCGCCGGGTCCGGCATCCTGGCCGGAGAATCTATCTCCAGCCTCTCGCCGTCGGTCGTCGTCACCGTATAGCGCACGCCCGGTGCGGTCGTGATTAAATCCAGATTGAACTCGCGCTCAAGTCGCTCCTGTACGATCTCCATGTGCAGCAGGCCCAGGAAGCCGCAGCGAAAACCGAAGCCGAGCGCGGTGGAAGATTCCGGTTCGTAGAAGAAGGAGGCGTCGTTTAAGCGCAGCTTGTCTAAGGCGTCGCGCAACTCCTCGTACTGGTTGGCCTCGACGGGGTAGAGCCCGGCGAAGACCATCGGCTTAATCTCCTGAAAGCCCGGAAACGGTTCCT
>DASQYE010000714.1:0-2571 GCA_035639355.1 Pyrinomonadaceae bacterium | reverse complement strand
CGCCGACGGGCGGCACTTCGTGGCAGCGTCTTATCAAAAGAGGCAGGCGGAGTTCATTGATCTGTCCAATGGACAATCCCGCATCCTGCCCCACGAAGGCGTCGTGAATAGAGTCGCCATCAGCCGGGACGGAAGCAAGGTGCTCACGGTGTCCGGCACCGGAACAATCCTCATCTGGAACACAGCGACGATGGAGAAGAGCCAGCCCATTTTAATCAAATATATTGCTGATCTGAAGCTGAGCCCTGACGGTCTGTACTTTGCCTACAGCACAGAGTCAGGCAGGATCTGGCACGTCCATGACGTGGCTCAGCGCCATATTATGTTTGAGAAGATTGAGCAGGCCGGGTCTTCCATCAGGGGTGTGACATTCAGCGACGACGGTGAAGTGGTGGCATTGACGACGCGCAGTGCCGACGCAGAAGCAAATCGTCTGTCATTATTTAATCTGCGAACCCAGACGTTAATCGCGCCACTTCAGCCCGAGGCCAGCAGCAGCTTCAGAGCATTCAGTCAGGATGGGAAGTATTTCGCATCAGGCGGCGGCGGGCTCACGCAGGTCTGGAGCTTCCCTCCCCTCAAGGAGGTCGCACGCATAGAGCATAATGGAAGGGTCAGGTCAATAACGTTCAGCCCTGATGACAAATACATCGCCACGGGGAGTTCTGATCGGTCAGTGCGGCTCACGCTTCTCCAGACACAGGATTTAATCAAGATCGCCTGCGAGCGGGCGAAGGGCCTGACGGAAGCTGAGTGGGCATTGTATTTTGACGGCGAGCCCTACCGCCAGATATGCCCTGACACGAGGTGAAGGCCCCGCCGCGCACAAGCAAAACCAGAGCCGGGACTAACTTTGAGGATTAGTCCCTTAAACAACCAGCCCGGCGTATAAAGAAAGGCAGCAACGGCAGGCCGGCTGGCTTCTCCCTGCCGGGGCTAATCGCGCCGTGCCGCATCGGCCGGTTATTCGTTACGCAGCGCGAGCATCGGGTCGATCCTGGTTGCGCGGCGGGCGGGGATGTAACAGGCCAGCAGTGCTACACCGGTCAACAGCGCGGCCACGCCCACGTAGGTCAAAGGGTCTGTCGCGCTCACGCCGAACAGCAAGCTCTTCATCAATCGCGTCACCAGCAGCGCTACTGATAAACCCATCACCACCCCGATCATCGTCAGCATCATTCCCTGGCCGATGACGAGTCTCAAAACATCCGATGCCTGCGCCCCGAGCGCGACCCGAACTCCTATCTCGTGCGTGCGCCTGGAGACGGCGTAGGACATGACGCCGTAGATTCCGATCGCGGCCAAAGCGAGCGCCAGCAGCCCGAAGATGCCGAAGACGGACGCCGCTATGCGCGCAGGCAATAGCGGCAGGGCCATCCGCTCGGCCAGTGGTCGCGCGCTTGCGAGCGGCATGTGCTCGTCTAGCTGCTGCACCTCGTTGCGAATAACGGCAATCAGTTTCTGTGGATCAGTATCGGCGCGGGCGATGACCGTATTTGTCCCGACGTAGGCTTGCGAGAGCGGGCGACAGACGTATGGCTGCGGCGCTTCGCCGAGCCCTGCGTATTTGCCGTCCTGCACCACGCCTACGACCTGCATCAAGGGCGAATCCGGGCTGCCTTGACTGAAACGTTTGCCGAGCGGGTCTTGTCCGGGCCAGAAGCGGCGGGCGAACGTTTCGTTAACGATAGCGACGGGCGGCGCTTGCTCGTCGTCCTGCTCTGTGAAATCTCGTCCTTGCACGAAGCGAGTGCCCATCGCCTGGAAATAACCCGGACTGATGCGGCTGGCCATAGCCCTCGGCGCGTTGGCGATTCGCTCGGGCGGCTGTCCTTCTATGAAGACAGCGCCTCTTGAGAAATGTAGATCGACCGGGGGGAGATCGACTATCCCGGCCGACTTCACGCCGGGCAACGCGCGCACGCGTTCCAGCAAGCGCTTCTGGAACTCCTTGCCCCGAGCTTCGTCGTAGCCCTGCAAACGCAGGTCGAACGACACTTCGACGGCGTTCCGAGGGTTAAAGCCGAGGTCTATCGTCTGGGCCCGCTGTAAGGCGCGCAGCATCAGGCCGCCGCCGACCAGGAGCACCAGCGATAGCGCGACCTGCAAAACGATCAGGCTGCTCTTCCACCACGAGCGACGAGTGCTGCCAAACGAGGTCTCGTCCTTCAAGGCGGAGAGCAGATCGAGCTTCGTCGCCTGCAACGCGGGCAACAGGCCGAACAGCAGGCCGGTCACGAGCGATATGAGGCAGGTGAAGGTGAGCACGCGATAATCTATGTGTAAATCGATCAGGAGGGGAACGTCTATGGGCGGTTTGAACCCGACCGCGAGGCTTACCAGCCAGTAGGCCAGCAGCAATCCGAACGCTCCGCCGCCAATCGCCAGCAGCATACTTTCGGCCATCAATTGGCGCACCAGCCTGAGTCTGCTTGCGCCCAAAGCGAGCCGCACGGCAATCTCTTTTCTACGCTCGGTCGCCTGCGCCAGCAAGAGATTCGCCAGATTCGTGCAGGCCAGCAATAACACGAACGCGACGACGACCATCAAGAGCCCCGTGAAACTCAGCAC
>DASQYE010000713.1:0-2058 GCA_035639355.1 Pyrinomonadaceae bacterium | reverse complement strand
TGAGCAGCCCCCTTAATTTCATACGAGCTTTATGAAGCTGCGACTTACTTGTTCCCACACTGCACCCCAGCATCCTCGCTATCTCCTCGTGCTCGTGCCCCTCGACATCGTGTAACACAAATACTGTTCGGTAGCCCGGCGGTAACTGCCCTATCGCCTTGTCCAATGCGATCCTGTCCATCACCGGCATCCGCCCTGGATTCTCCGTCCCCGTCACCACCTGCACGGGCGTCTCTCCCTCTTCTGTGGTCTGCTCCATCTTTACTGAGCGCTTGCGAAAGTGCATCAATACCTGGTTGACCGTCAAGCGGTGCAGCCAGGTGGTGAAGGCACTTTCGCCACGGAAAGAGCCTATTTTGCGAAACAGCTGGATGAAGACTTCCTGAGCGAGGTCTTCGGCCTCCGACGTGTTTTGCGTCATCCGAAGGCACAAACTATAGACACGCCGATTATGGCGAGAATAAAGCTGCTCGAAGGCACTCATGTCGCCTTCTGCTGCCGCTTGCGCCAATGCATAGTCCGTGCGCTGTGGTGTCTCGGTTTCGGCTGCGGTCACGTGTCCGTCTGTTCGGGCCAGCAGCGGAAGTCGTGCAGTCTCTTCCATGCTGATTGTAAACCGACATGCGGCGCGACCGCTCGATCTAGGTGAAAGATTAACTTCTCCCGCCCCTTGGCCTCGCCGGGAGGAGGCGTTTCGGGCCGGGCTCTTTCACCTCTTTTGTGATGCGGCGCTTCTCGCGCGTCGTTGCCTTATTCTACTAAAAGTTAATCTTTTTCGTATACCGAGCCAACGCTTTCGTGCAGCGCGCGACCACTTTACGTCCAGTAGGTGCGGTCGAGCGAGCGATAACCGACCGCTTCGGCGGCATGCGGCGCTTCGATGCGATCAGACGAGTCCAGATCGGCGATGGTACGGCTGACCTTCAGAATACGGTCATAGGCGCGCGCTGACAAGCCCAGACGGGTCATCGCAGCCTCCAGCAGATGCTCGCTCTGCGAATCTATGCGGCAAAACCGGCGGATCAGCCGCGGCGTCATCAGCGCGTTCGAGAAGATTCCCTCGCCCGCGAAGCGCTTTAACTGGCGCTCGCGCGCCCCCAGCACACGCTCGCGTATGGTGGCCGAAGCTTCGGGCTCCAGGCTCGAAGACGCGCCCGTTAAATCCCTGAAACGCACTGCCGGAACGTCTATGTGTATGTCTATGCGGTCGAGCAGCGGCCCCGAGATGCGCCCGACATATCTTTGAATCTGTAGGGGCGTGCAGCGACACTCGCGCGTCGGATCATTCCAGAAGCCGCAAGGGCACGGATTCATCGCCGCCGCCAGCATGAAGGAGGCCGGAAAGGTCAAAGACATAGCCGCGCGGCTGATCGTGACCTGCTGGTCTTCCAGGGGCTGTCGAAGTACTTCCAGGACGCTACGGTCGAATTCCGGCAGTTCGTCCAGAAAGAGCACGCCATGATGCGCCAGACTGACCTCGCCGGGGCGCGGCACAGCGCCGCCGCCGATCAACCCGGCATCGCTGATCGTATGGTGCGGCGAGCGGAAGGGGCGCGCCGTGACCAGACCGGCGCGCCCCGTCAGGCCCGCCACCGAATGTATCTTGGTCAATTCCAGCGCGGCGTCGAACTCGAGCGGCGGTAAGATGGTCGGCAAGCGTTTGGCGAGCATCGTCTTGCCGGAGCCGGGCGGGCCGATCAGGAGAATGATTGGGGCGAATATCCAGCAGCCGGAGTGACCGGAAATGAAACATCCAGCCGATATCCATTACTATTCCCGATAACCCGCAAGTTCAGCGCTTTTAATGCCAGCCGTTTATCATCGAAGCCGAAATTATGCAGATTGCCGCGAACGCGCTCGCAGTATTCCGTCAAAGCTGTCAGATTTGCGGCATCAGCATCTTGTGTCGCCATGCGTGCCTCGGTTTCCGCCACAAGCCCCGCGAGCCGTTGGCGCTCCGTTTTCTTAAGGTTGATTTGCCCCTGAAACATCGCCCAAAGATCATCGTCAGCCGTCGCCGCACGTCCTACAAGGCGTTGTAGCTCGCTCTCAATATTC
>DASQYE010000712.1:0-2695 GCA_035639355.1 Pyrinomonadaceae bacterium | reverse complement strand
ATCCGGGGCTGGAAATTGCCGGAGACGGGCGTGGGTGCAATACGCTCACCGGCAGTTTCACAGTCCATGAAGTCACGTTAGACTATTCCGGTTCCAGCCCAAAAGTTCTGACTTTTGCGGCCAGCTTTGAACAGCATTGTGAGGGCGGCCCGGCGGCGCTGATCGGAACGCTTTACTACAAATATACAGGTTCGCAGTCCATCTACAGCATTTCCGGTCGCGTAATAGATCGTAGCGGCAACGCGGTTGGCGGTGTGCCGGTTGGTATCAAAGGCTCCAAAATCTCCACGGTGACGACTGACCCCGCCGGTAACTATAGTTTCGGAAATCTGCTTGCAGGCGGAAACTACCGTATAGTGCCGAAGCCTACGGCGTCCACGGTTTATTCGCCCGAGAGCAGGAAGTTCTTAAGGCTGAGCGGCAATCTTACGGGCGACTTCACCGCCATACCTATTTACAAGATCAGCGGTCGAGTAACGGATGCAAACGGCGCTGCTCTGGCTAATACTTATGTGACGTTGAGTGGCTCAAAGTCAGACCTCGTCCTGACGAATAACCTTGGCGACTATTCGTTTCTTAACTTGAGATCGGACGGTAAATACACTGTCACTCCGTCAAAGATGCATTACAGCTTTACGCCGCCCAGCCGATCATTCAACGGCCTGCCGGGGAATCAGACCCTGAACTTTACGGGCACTCCGCTGAAATACGTTCTCGGTGGCCGCATCCTAGATTCCAACGGCGTCGGTATCAGTGGCGTGACCGTGGAGCTTGACGGGACGATAAAAGGGATAACCAGGACTGATAGCACGGGCGCGTACCGCTTTAAGAACTTAAATGCAGGTGGCAGCTATTCGCTCAAGCCGTCGAAGACCAATTATTCCTTCTTTCCATTCATACAGTATTTCAATGATTTGAGTGGAAACTGGACTTCGGCCAACTTCACCGGAACCTTGCGCACCTACACTCTGAGCGGGCAGGTCTTGGATTCCAACGCCGAGGGCGTAGCCGATGTCACGGTGACGTTGAGCGGCTCGCAATCTGCTACGGCTACCACGGACAGTTCTGGCCATTACGTAATCAATGATGTGCCAGCCGGTGGCAACTACACTTTGACCCCATCGAAGGCAGGCTATAGCTTCAGCCCTACGAGCAGGTCTTATAATGCTTTGAGTGATAATCAAGCGAATGCACACTTCATAGCCTCCCCCTCTCCCTGATTGTCAGGATTGATAGCAGCGTCACTGCTGCCGCACGATGGAAATATCTAAAATGTGCGCGGCTTATATCAAGCGGTTAAGGGGTGTCGATACGCGCCGGGCGAGTGTCGGCACCCTCTGAAATTTCCGATGCCATCGGCCCGGCCCGGGCTGAAAACAGAGCTACCGCCCCCGTGTTGTATAGCGGGTGGATTGCTGCGCTTTTTGCCAGTGAGTCTGACTTGCGCTCTCTTCATCTGCTTGGTACAATCCGGGTTCGTAATTTGGCATGGCAAGAGCCTGCGACTCAAAAAATGCATGCTCCTGCAATTTTCCAATTTTTGATAGGAAGCTCCGGAAGACCTTCGACCGTGAATCGAACATTTACACGATTCTGAAATTCAATAGCCGATCCCGCACTCTGTGCAAAAGGGGCCGGCGACGAAGGCGCTCCTATCGAATCCGATCTAAAAGGTTGCCGTCCTCCAAATAGTCGGCACAAACGTAAATTCGGTAGACGCTTTCAACGCGAGGCCGCCACGCGCGGTTTCGGCGCATGGATGGCCCGAGTCGTGCTCTTCGGGCCAGGGGTGGGCCGGCGATATTTTGTTGAAAGCTGTAGACCATAAGCGATGAGCGAGATCAACGTCCAAATTAAAGACGGCGCGGCGGCGCGTGTCGCTGCGCCCGTCACGGTCGGCGAGGCTTTAAAGAAGCTAGACCGCGACGCGGCCAAACAGGCCCTGGCGGCCCGCGTCAACGGGCGAGAGGTAGACCTGGCGCACCGCCTTGAGGATTCCTATAACGGCGACACCGTCCTCGTCGAGCCCGTCATGCCGCAGACCCTGGAAGGGCTCGACGTGCTCAGGCACTCGACGGCACACCTGTTGGCAGCCGCCGTGCTCGACCTCTTTCCTGGGACGAAGCTCGGCGTCGGCCCGGCCCTTCTCGAAGACCCGCGCTACGGCTTCTTCTACGACGTGATAGCGCCGCGCCCCCTGACGGAGGCAGACCTCCCCGTCATCGAAAAGAGGATGCGCGACATCGCCAAGCGTAACCTGGCATATCGCCGCGAGGAGATTCCTAAGGCGGAAGCGCTGCGTATTTTTGAAGAGCGGGACGAGCCTTTGAAGTGCCAGTTGATCGCGGACAAGGGCGGCGATGTGGTGAGCGTCTATTACATCGACAGCTCGCCGTTCATAGATTTCTGCCTGGGCCCACATGTGCCGAACACGAACAAGCTTCGCGCCTTCAAGCTGCTCACGTTGTCGGGCGCTTACTGGATGGGCGACGCCTCGCAACAGCAGATGCAGCGCATCTACGGCACGGCCTTCTCCACGCAGGAGGAATTGGACGCCTGGGTGAGGCAGCGCGCCGAGGCCGAAAGGCGCGATCATCGCCGGCTGGGCCGCGACCTGGACCTGTTCTCGATTCAGGAGCAGTACGGGCAAGGGTTGATCTTCTGGCATCCGAAGGGCGCGCTTGTTCGCAAGCAG
>DASQYE010000711.1:0-3312 GCA_035639355.1 Pyrinomonadaceae bacterium | reverse complement strand
CTCTCGAAGCACTCGGAATGGTTGAGACCAAAGGGTTCGTCGGCGCGGTCGAGGCCGCCGATGCGATGGTCAAGGCCGCCAACGTTCAACTTTTAGGAAAAGAATATATCGGCGCAGGATACGTGACGATTTTCGTGCGCGGCGATGTCGGCGCGGTCAAGGCCGCGACGGACGCAGGCGCCGCCGCCGCCCGCCGCGTTGGCGAACTCATCAGCGTCCACGTCATTCCACGCCCGCACGGTGAAGTCGAGCGCGTGCTGCCCACGAACGGGCGCACGGGCTATAGCCCGGACGAGCGCTCGCTCGGCGCAGGCGACCGCAGTCAATTGAGCGAAGGCGATCAGGGCCGCTCGCTTCCCGCCGGAGCGCGCGAGAACAATAAAGAGCGGGCCAAATAGATGTCAGATGCTAGATGCCGGATGTCAGCACAGGAACAGAACCAGCATCTATCATCTAACATCCGGCCTCTGCTTTTAGGGGGTTTGCATCATGTCGGTTGATAAAGACCTGGTGTCAGTGCAGCAGGCGCGCGATCTTGTCGAGGCGGCGCACCGCGCGCAGGTGGAGTTGGCGCGATTCGATCAGGCCAGGATCGATCGGATCTGCGAAGCGATGGCGAGGGCTGCGCTTCGAGAGGCGGCTCGGCTCGGCGCGATGGCCGTCGAAGAGACGGGCATGGGTATTCCTGCCGACAAACAGGAGAAGAACCGCTTCGCCTCCGAGGATGTCTGGAACTATTTCCGCAACGTGCGCACCGTAGGCGTCGTCTCCGAATCGAAAGACGTGGTGGAGATAGCCAGCCCGCGCGGAGTCGTCTGCGGCATCATCCCCTCTACTAACCCGACCTCGACTGCGATCTTCAAATGTTTGATCGCCATAAAATCACGCAACGCCATAGTGCTTTCGCCGCACCCCTCGGCGGCGCGCTCGATCAACGAATCGGTCAAGGTCGTGCGGGATGCGGCGATGAAGGAGGGTCTGCCGGCGGATGCCATCGGCTGTATGACGACCGCCACGATAGAGGGCACGGAAGCCCTCATGAAGCACAAGCAGACCGCCGTGATTCTGGCGACGGGCGGCATAGGGCTGGTGCGCGCCGCATACTCTTCCGGCAAGCCTGCGTTCGGCGTCGGCCCCGGCAATGTCCCCGTCTTCGTAGAGCGCACGGCGGACGTGGCCAAAGCCGTGCAGGATATACTGACGGGCAAGTGCTTTGATAACGGAACGATCTGCGCTTCTGAGCAATCGGTGATCTGCGATGCGCCCATCGAGCGCGAAGTGCGCGAGCAGTTCAAGGCGCAGGGCGGACATTTCCTGAGCGCGGCCGAGGCAGACCAGCTGGCGAAGGTCGTCGCAACGCCGCAGCGCTCCCTTAATCCCGCCATCGTTGGCAAATCTATAGAGGTCATAGCGAAGCTGGCGGGCTTGAGTGTTCCGCCGGGAACGCGCTGCCTGATGGCGGATGTGGGTGGAGTTGGTCGTGAGCACCCGCTCTCCATGGAGAAGCTCTCGCCGATCCTGGCCTTCTATGTCGAGGACGGAGTCGAGCGCGGGGCCGCGCGCTGTTTTGAAGTCTTGAGCTACGGCGGCATGGGCCATACCGCAGGGATTCACACGCGCTCGCGCGAGGCAGCCGTCCGCTACGGCAATGAGATGCCGGCCTCGCGCGTCACCGTCAATACGCCTACGACGCACGGCGCGATCGGATTCTCAACGGCGCTGCCGCCCTCTATGACTCTGGGGTGCGGCTCGTGGGGCGGCAACGTCACCTCGGACAACGTCTCGCCGCTGCACCTGATGGACATCAAGCGCGTCGCTTTTGAGACCAGGCCGGTCAAGAGCGTGCGTCCCGCTGCTGTCACGTCACAGAAGGAGAGCGCCGCCTCGCAGCCGGTCTTCGCCAGCGCCGGGCAGAGGGCTGCGCGCGGGGAGGACGCCGGGGCAGCGCCGCACACCATCGGTCGTGAAGAGATCGCGGCCATCGTTGATCGCTTTCTGGCGGGCCGGAGCCCGGATCAGGTTTCGCCCGAACAGCCGCCGCTTCACGCGTCATCCTCGCCCGCGAAGTATCAGCCCGTGATCGATGTCGAGGCGGGCACGATGTACGACAGGTCTGATGCCGCGCCGCAAGCCACAGCCGCGCCGCAGGCCGTCGATGCGCGCGGTAGTAGTAGTAGTAATAGTGGCGGCGTTGACGGAGGCGGTAACGGGGCGGCATCGACACCCGGCGCGCCGACTCCTTCCGCTCAGCCGGGCGGGGGCGGCGGGCCGTCGAACGGCGCATCGCAGGCGACAGCCGCTAACGGTCACAAGGCGGTTGATTTCGTCAGCGAAGACGACGTGCGCCGGGCCGTCCAGAAGGGCGAGAAGATCTACATCAACTCCAAGACGATCATCACGCCGTCGGCGCGCGACGTGGGCGAACCCGCAGAGGTGTTCGCGAAAGGATAAACGAAGGGGCTGGGGGTCAGGGGTAAGGGGCCAGTAAAAACTGTCTTCCCTGACCCCCGGCCCCTGGCCCCCGACCCCTGACTTATGTTTTTAGGCAAAGTCGTCGGCACTGTTTGGTCTACTAAAAAGACGCCCGATCTGGAGGGCGTCCGTTTTTTGATCGTGCATCCTTACGACCTGGACAAGGAGCCGACTAAAAACATAGTCGTCGTCGCGGATCGACTCGGCGCAGGCGTCGGCGAGATTGTGATGTGCGCTTACGGCAAAGCGGCGCGCACCGCCATAGGCAATCAGGACATGTCAATCGAAGCGGCCGTGGTCGGCATCGTCGATCGTATGGATATACAGGACGCCGAATCCGAAGAGGTACGCGAGGCTGCGCGCGAGCTGCGCGCGCAGGACAACGGAAAACCCTGAAAGGCAGATGTCGGAGGTTAGATATTAGATGTCAGTAAAACCAACATCTAGCATCTGACATCTGACATCCATAATAGGTGGCGAACGAAGAATTAATCTACAGAATTACGCGTGCCGTTTACGGACGGCTCGGCGCGGGCGCGGACGAGCAGATGGTCGAGCAGCTGGTGACGGATGTTTATCGCGCGGTCGAGCCCGTTATCGAAACTAACGGGAGAGGCGAGAGCGGCGCGACGAGCGCGCGTGAGCGCGAGGCACAAAGGGAAGGCTCGGCCGAGCGTCTGGTCATCTCCGTGTTCGGAGTAGACCATCCGGGCATCGTCGCCGCCGTCTCGCAGATTCTGGCCGAGGCCGAATGCAGTATCATCGACATCAATCAAACGGTGGTGCAGGGCAAGTTCGCCATGGTCATCATCGCCGATATATCTCGCGCGCGCGAGTCGG
>DASQYE010000710.1:0-2396 GCA_035639355.1 Pyrinomonadaceae bacterium | reverse complement strand
GGCGACGCCCCCACCGATGACTATCCGCTCCGGGTTGAAGATATCGATGAGACTCGCCAGGCCGACGCCCAGGTAGAATCCCATCCGGCGGAAGACTTCGAGCGCCAGCTCGTCGCCCTCTATCCCGCTCATGTAAACCATCTCGGCCGTCAGTTCCTCCTTCGTATGCAGAGGGGAGCGCGGGTAACACGGGCGCGCCTCGCGCGTCATGCGCACGATGGCCGTCGCAGAGGCGTAGACTTCCAGGCAGCCACGGCTGCCACACGGGCAGGCTGTGCCCGTCGGCTCGACGCCTATGTGGCCGATCTCGCCCGCCGAACCGTCAATGCCTCGCCACAACTGCCCGTCCAGGATAATCCCGCCGCCGACGCCCGTGCCGAGCGTCACGCAGATGATCGTGCGCGCCCCACGGCCAGCGCCCTGCCACATCTCGCCCACGGCCGCCGCGTTGGCGTCGTTCTCCAGAATGGCGGGCCACTGTAGCTCGCTTTCGAGCGCCGCTCCCAGCCGAAAGCCGTCCAGGCATGGAACGTTCGGCGCTTTCGTGACGACCCCGTTTTCGATCTGCACAGTGCCGGGCACGACGACTGAGAGAGCGCTGACTTGCGCGCCGCGCCGTTCGCTCAGGCGTTCACATTCGCGCGCCGCCTGAACGAGCGCCCTTACGATCTCGTCGGCGCGCTCGGCCTTGGGCGTCTGATGTTTGACGCGCTCGTGGATGCGCCCCTCGGCGTCAACCGTGGCGGCGCGCAGGTTCGTGCCGCCCAGGTCGGCGGCGATGACGAGCCCGGACTGGCCGGCTCCTTCTTTCCTGGTGAGGTCGGTTGTGCTCATGGTCTTTTCGGTCAATCGCTCCATAGCGCCAGCAGTGCGCCTGCCAGCCGGTCGCGCCAGCTGGTCCAATTGTGCCCCGCCTCCGTTTCCGCGTAGGCGACGCTGTAGCCCCTGGCCGCGAGTATAACTCGCACACGCTCGTGGACGGCGCGGATGGGCTCCATTCGCCCGACATCGAAATAGAATTTTAAAGGCTGTTCGCGCCTCTTCACGCCCAGACGGGAGAGAGCGCCGACAAGACGCTCGTTGTCTATCTGGAAGGAAGTGGACTGTCCGCCGACGCGCGCAAAAGTGTCGGCGTGGCGTAGCGCAGTCCAGACGGAGATCACACCGCCGAGGCTTGCTCCCATCAGGGCGCGCTCGTGGCGAACGGGCCGCGTGCGATAGCGCGCGTCTATGAACGGGACCAGCTCCTTCGCCATAAAATCGGCGAACGCATCGTTGGCCCAGTAGTCCTTCATACGGTCGCCCGGCAAGACGAAGACGATGATGAAGGGAGCGACCCTTTTGGCTTTGACCAGGTCGTAGGCGATCAGCGACGCCCGCGCCCTGGTCACGTACTCCATGCCGTCCTGCATGTAAAGAACGGGATAGCGCGCCCCGGATTGCTTGTAACCGGGCGGAAGATAGACCCATACGCGCCGCACGCCGTCGAGCAGACCGCTCCTGACTTCCAGGGCGTCCACGCTTATGCCGCGCTCGCCCTCGTCGCCCGCGATCAACGCCCCTTTATATTCCGGCATTCTCAGGACGGAATTGAAGCCGCCGACCCCGTTATCAATCCGGTCGGGGTTGAGCGGGTCGAGCATCCATTCGCCGTCGGCGACCAGTTTATATTCGGCCCGCGCCTCTGTGGCGAATTCCCGAATATAATATTTAATGTCCGTGCCGGGAAGCTCGCGTAGCTTGAGGCCGCGCGTCCTCCAGTTGGTAAAATCCCCTACGACTTCGACTTCGCGCGCCGGGCCGCGATAGAAGAAGACCGCCCTGCCTGCTTCGACGACGGGTGAACGCGCTGCCTGTTTCAAGCGTCTCTCCAAATCCACAGGATGTTCGCCCGCCGGCCCGGCCCGCCTCTCTTCGCTTCCAGCCCCGCGCAGCACGCGGCGATTGAACGTGCTTGAGCCGTCGGGCGAGAATGTGGCCAGAGCGAAAAGGCTCTCGCCCGACGCCACTTCGACCTCGAACCCGAAGCCGCCCTCTTTATCGACCGCGACTTCGCGCGCCCGGCCGTCTTGAAAAAGATAGGCCCTGGAACCTACGGGGAGCCGCCCGCCCACGGGCAAGCGTGTTCCGGCAGAGAGGTCAAGCAGAACCTCATCGTCCGCTATGTCCAGATGAATGTCGGACTCCAAAGGCGTCGCCCCTCCCGCTGCTGCTGCTGCTCGCCGGGCGTAACGCGCCGCAACGATGTCTGGAGTCTCCGTATTGCGACCCTCTTCGATATTACGCGCGAGACGTATGTACTGGGCCGAGGCCCAGGCGAGCGGAGTCGCGGCGGCCGTCCCCTCGCCGAAGCGTAAACCGGGGCGCGGGCTCCTGGCGCGATCCCAGACCTGCTC
>DASQYE010000709.1:0-3628 GCA_035639355.1 Pyrinomonadaceae bacterium | reverse complement strand
GCGTCCGCCGGCCTCTGTGAGGATGACCTCCGGCGCGCACGTGTCCCATTGCTTGGTGCGCGGCGACAGGTGCACGTAAAGATCGCACTCGCGCTCTATGATTAAACCCACCTTGACGCCGACCGACCCGCGCCGCACTTCATCTTTTACGCCGAGCGCCCGCACGACCCTGTCCATGCGAGGACTCCTGTGCGAGCGGCTTGCGGCAAGTCGCATCACCTCAATCTCCCTGCGGTCTGAGACGCGAGCGCGCTCCGTCTCCCGTCCAGGCCGTTCGATCCACGAGCCCGCCCCCCGCGCCGCCCAGTACAGGACTCCGGAGAGCGGCTGGTAGACAACGCCGAGCACGCTTTCGCCGTCGATGGCGAGACCGATCTGGACGGCGAAGTCGCCGTTGCGCGCGATGAAGCCGTTCGTGCCGTCCAGGGGGTCTATCATCCACACGCGGCGTTTGCCCAGGCGTCTTTCAGTGTCCACGGATTCTTCGGCTAGAATGCCGTCGTCCTCAAACGCATGACGTATGCCGCCGACGATCAAGGCGTTGGCCGCGCGGTCTGCTTCCGTGACGGGCTCTTCGTCGTCGGCGCTCTCCTTCTGCTCGACGTGCAGCGGCCGGCCGTAATATTCGAGCGCCACCGTTCCGGCCTCGCGCGCGAGCCGCCGCGCCGCCTCAAGCTCGTGCTCGTACCTGTTTTCTTCGCGTTCCATTATTAAAGACGATGAATCACAGAGTCCCTTTTGATTACCTTCTCGTTCATTTCATGCGCCGGCGACTAGGCGCGCGCCGCTTCCCGCAAGATGTCCAGCGTCTGATCTATGTCGGCGCGCGTCGTGCGGAAATTTACGATACAGGCGCGCAGCCCGTAGACGTTCCTGACGGTCGCGTTGGACAGGTAGGCCCGCCCGCCGCGCTGTACCCGGCGCATGATGCGAGCGTTCAGCTCGTCCAGCTCCGCGTTAAGGCGAGCGCGCTCCGCCTCGTCCGCCTCAAGGAGCCCGGCGCGCACGGCGGGCGGGACGTAGCGAAAGCAGCAGATGCTCAGCTCGACCGGCGCGAGCAGCTCGAAGTCTTCCGACCCGTCGATGCGCTCGGCGAAATAGGCGGCCAGGTCGTTATCCTCGCTGACGGCCGCGCGCACGCGGCGCGCTCCGTAATAACTGAGCATCATCCAGACTTTCAGGGCGCGAAACCGCCGCGACAACTCGACGCCGTAATCCCAGAAGGCGAAGCTTTCGTCGTCCGTCTCTTCATGCACCCGTATGTAATCGGCCTCTTCGGAGAGGAAGGCCAGGCGCGCCCTTGCGGGATCGCGAAACAGCAGGCAGCCGCAATCAACCGGCGCGTAGAGCCACTTGTGAGGGTCTAGCGCAAGGGAGTCGGCGCGCTCGATCCCGTCGAAGAGCGAGCGCTTGCGCTCGTCCAGCGCGCCCAGCGCGCCGTAAGCGCCGTCAACGTGAAACCATAGATCGAAATCCTCTGCGACGCGCGCAATCTCCGCGAGCGGATCGACCGCGCCCGTATTGACCGTCCCCGCGTTTCCCACCACGCAGAAGGGCACGAGCGAGCCAGACGAGTCGGCCTCCAACAACTCGCGCAAATCTCGCACGTCCAGTCTGAGCCGCGCGTCCGCTTTTACGAGCCGCACCTGATCGCGCCCGAGTCCGAGCACGTCGGCCGCCTTCGGTATCGACAGGTGTACCTGGTCAGAGGCGTAGATCGTCATCGGCCGTGAAGCGTTCCACAGGCCGCGCCGCGCCACTTCGCCCGGCGCACTGCGCGAGCGATGCGCCATGAGCAGCGCGTTCAAGTTCGCCATCGAGCCGCCGCTCGTGAAGAGCCCCCGCGCGTCTTCGCCGTAGCCGACGAGCGTAGAGAGCCAGCGCACGGCAGCCCTCTCGATCTCGGTCGCCGCAGGAGCGGAGCGCCAAGAGGTCACGTTAGGGTTGAGCGCAGACGCGAGGAGGTCTGCGAACGCCCCGACAGGAGTGGACGGCGAGGCGACGTAACCGAAAAATCGCGGGTGGCCGTTGTGGCGGCTCCCGTCTATGATCGCGCGGCAGTCGTCGAATATACGCTCGACCGATTTTCCTTCAAGGGGCAGCTCGTGCCCGAATCTTTCGCTTAATTGTTCGGCGGTGGTTTCAGGGAAGACCGGAAGCGTTGGCGTGTGCGCGAAGTATTCTGCGACCAGCGCCAGCATTCGCGCCGAAAGCTCGCCGAGCGCCTCGTCCGTCAACTCAAGCGACGAAGCGCGCGCCGTCGCCCGCTCTTGCTCGTCGTAGGGCTGTTCGCGTCTCTCGTTCATTTTAGTCCAGGGGCGATGGCGACGAGCAGCGACAGGCGCGCGCCCCCCGTATTGGTCACGCCATGCGGGACGCCGCCGGGCGCAAACACGAGCGCGCCCGCCTCCGCGTCCTCTTCTTCAAGACCGACGGTAAAGCGACCGCGCCCTTCGAGCACGAAGTAGAATTTATCGGCCCCCTCGTGCGCGTGCGTGCGCTGTGACTGGCCCGGCTCCAGGCAGTTCAGTCCGACCATTATATGCTCGCCCTGCCAGAGCGTCCGCTTGTGGAACTTTTCAGCCTGCGCACCTGCATGCTCGCGCCAGTCAAGAAAATGGCTCATCCCGAACGCTCCTCGAAAGATAAGAAAGGTGCAAAACCCTGACCGCGAGGCCGAAAGCGACAGCAAGCGGGCTCGCGGCCTTTATCTCCTGCTTTTGTAACATACCGGCGGCGCGCTCGTGAAACCTTTGCTTGCGGCGGTGCGCCGCCGCCGGGTATAGTCTGGTCACACATGAAAAGACGCTGCGGCCCTCTCCTCTTGATGAGGAGCAGAGGGCGGAAAGTGAAGCGAGCGGGCCGTAAGGGCGTAGGGGTTTCTCAAAGATTGATCGGGAGTAAATGAAAGATGAGCAAGACGAAGAAGCAAGGGGGCGCGAAGGGCGAGACGGCGCGTGTTTCCCGCAGAAGATTTCTGGAAGGCACGGCCGCCGTCGCCGGGGGCGCGGCCCTGGTGACGACCGTTGCGGGCTGCGCGACGGCGCAAAATAACAGTCCGAACGCGCCCGGCAATCAAAACGCGGCCAATCAAAACGCCGCCTCGACCAAGCCCGCCGCTTTGAAGGGGCAGATGATCGAGTACAAAAGCGGCGAGATGCGGATTCCCGCCTACATCGTGCGAAACAAGATGGGCCCGGCCAACGGCTCCGTGCTCGTCATACACGAGGTCTTCGGCCTCAACGATCATATCAAGTCAATCGCCGACCGCATCGCCGACGAGGGCTACCTGGCGCTCGCCCCTAACTTTTTCGTTCGCGCCTCGGAGCCGCCGCCGAAGGACACGTCCGACATGGCGGCGCTGCGCAAAGCCGCGTCGAGTATCCCCAACGAGGTCGCGATCAAGGACATGCAGGCGGCGCTCGATTTTCTGAAGACGTTTAGCAGCGTCATGCCGTACACGGTCTCGATAGGCTTCTGCATGGGCGGCGGCTACTCGTACCAGCTCGCCACGCACACGAAAGACCTCGTGGGCGCGGTGATCTTCTACGGTCGCACACCGCTTGAGCTTGTCCCGCAAGTCTCCTGCCCGCTCCTTGGAAACTTCGGCGAGCTGGATCAGGGCATT
>DASQYE010000708.1:0-2875 GCA_035639355.1 Pyrinomonadaceae bacterium | reverse complement strand
GTACGATCAATAACGCGTCCCATGATTCCGCCGAGCGCATCTATCTCGCGCACCAGATGGCCCTTGGCGATCCCGCCGATGGCTGGGTTACAAGACATCTGGCCGATCAGGTCCAGGTTCAGCGTCACGAGCGCGGTCTGTGCTCCTAACCGTGCCGCCGCCGAAGCAGCCTCACACCCGGCGTGACCGGCTCCGATCACAATCACATCAAAAATCTCGTCGAAACTCATGGCCGACTATTTTCCTATGCAGAAGGTCGCAAATATCTGCGACAAAACATCTTCGGGCGTTGTCTCGCCTGTAATCTCGCCCAGAAAACGGAGCGCGTTATGGAGCCCTACGAGCACAAGCTCCTCGCCGGCCCTTTGTTCGAGCAGCCCTGCGGAGGATTCGAGCGACTGCTGCGCACGCCGCAACAGATCGAAATGGCGCGCCTCCGTTATCAGCAGTCCGGTGGTCTGCATATCGGCAGATGCGAACGGTCTCAGTATAGCAGCCCGCAAGTCATCAAGTCCTGCGCCGGTTTTGGCCGAGATGGCTATGACAGGCGCGGCCGCTGCTGCCGGTTCAAAACCATTGAGACTGAAAGAAGCCAGGTCGCTTTTATTCAGTGCGACAATATGAGGACTCTGCTCGACTTCCGCAAAAATCTGCTCGTCCTCATCGGTCAAAGGTTGAGAGCCGTCAAACACTATGACGACCAGATCGGCGTCCGCCATCGCGCGACGCGTACGCTCAATCCCCAGGATTTCGATCTCGTCCGGGGAAGTACGCACGCCCGCCGTATCCGTTAGCAAAACCGGAACACCTTGCAGGCCGATTACTTCGCTCAAGCTATCCCGAGTAGTCCCCGGAAGCTCCGTCACAATGGCCCTGTCGGCAGACAGTAACCTATTGAAAACACTAGACTTACCCACATTCGGGCGTCCCGCCAGCGTGACCCTTAGCCCGTCGCGTAAGAGCCGCCCCGAACGAAAAGTGGAGGCCAGCATTTCAATCTCACGAATTACGGCGGCGAGTCTCCCTTTGATTGCGTCGAGATGAATTTCCGGCAGGTCATCCTCTACAAACTCCAGGGAAGATTCCAGCGGGACGATTATACCGAGCAAGTCATCCTTGAGAGGTTGAAGACGTGCAGAGAGCTCGCCGCCGAGCTGGCGCGCGGCCTGGCGCGCGGCGGCGTTCGTCTGCGCGTTGATGAGGTCGCGTATGGCCTCGGCCTGGCTCAAATTCAAGCGGCCGTTGGCGAGCGCGCGTAAAGTGAATTCACCTGGCCCGGCGGCGCGCCCGTCAAGACCGAGGACAAGATCAATCAGATGTCGCAGTAGAACAGGCGAGCCATGACAACTCAGCTCGACTACATCTTCGCCCGTGAAGGAGTGCGGCGATTTGAAGAAGGTGACAAGAGCGCGATCTAAAACTTCTCCGGTTTCGGGCTCGCATATCTTCTTCAAAGTTGCTCGATTCGATTCGGGAGCGAATTGAGCTTCGCCTATTAAGGCGCGAGCGATCTCAAGAGAGCGTGGGCCGCTCAAGCGTATGACGCCGATACCGCTTGGGCCCGGCGGCGTTGATAAAGCGACGATGGTGTCTGCTCTGGACACTGCGGAAAAGAAGAGAGAGGACGCGATTAATTAAAGACTGCACGCGCCGCTCTTTTGCGCTGACTGCTTTTATCTGGGGGAAGTTTTGAGACTTACCTTGAGCCGGCGCGCGGGGCCTTCGCCGACAGATTCCGTAAAGAGGTCTTCTTCGCTCGCGAGCGAAAGATGAATGACGCGACGCTCATTCGGGTTCATGGGCCCAAAGGTAAAGGCGACGCCGGTCGTACGCACTCGCTCGGCCGCATGACGTGCCATCGCACGCAATTCAGCCTCGCGCGTGGCACGAAAGTTTTCCACATCGCAGACGATGCGCTCGCCCTTTGGAAGAGCCCGGCCGAAAGCCTGGTTGACCAGATGCTGAAACGCTTCCAGCAACTCGCCGCCCTCACTCAGCAGCACGTCCGTGTCAGCGCCGTCTATCGCTAAAAGGCAACCGCTCTCGGCCGCGCCTACGGTCGCGCGCAGTTTGAACCCCGCGCCGTCAAAGACCGCGTTGAGAAAATCTTGCGATTGAACACATGCTTCGCTCATCTTTATCAAGCCGTTGAAAGCGGGCTCTCCTTATCCAAGTCAACGCGCTCGCGCGCCGAGCGTCAAGCCTGCGAAACGCGCGCAGTGTTCAACTTTTTAGTTGAGCGCGCCCCGGCTGTTTTTTCCTCCGGCGGCTCTTCGTCGTCTTCCGATTTCGTCAAGCGATTGATAAGGACCTGCTGGCTGAAGCCGACTATGTTTCCGACGATCCAGTAGACGAGCAATCCTGTCGGCGCGCTCCACATAATATAAAGCATGAAGAGCGGCATACCGATGGCCATCATCTTGCGCTGTAGAGGGTCGGCCGACGGCGCGGGAGTAATCAACTGTAAGACGATCATGGACGACGCAAACAGTATCGGCAGAAGATGTATGGCATAGGGCTCGGCGGAAGATAAGTCCGGTATCCATAGAAACGACGCCTGTCTGAAATCAATCGAGATGGTGATGGCGCGGTAGAGCGCGAAGAGGAAGGGCATCTGTATCAAGAGCGGCAGGCAGCCGCCGAGCGGATTGCCCTCCTTCATCAATCTCAGCTGCTCCACCTGCAACTCTTTCAGACGCGGATCATCCGACTTCATCCCCTTGATCTTCTCTTGCAGCTCTTTCATGCGCGGCGCAAGCTTCTGCGCCTTCTTCATGGATTTCGACGAACGCCACTTGAGCGGGAAGAAGAGCGAATAAATGACAATCGTGAAGAGAATAATCGCGACGCCGTAGCTGCCCGTCAGCTGGTAGAG
>DASQYE010000707.1:0-2347 GCA_035639355.1 Pyrinomonadaceae bacterium | reverse complement strand
GCGGCCGCAACTCCCATCGAGTAGCCCGCGCCCGCCACACCAGCGCGCTCCGTCACGTCTTCAAACGTGCCGTCGCCCTTTTGATGATACAGACGATTCCAATAGCGCGGCTCCTTCTTATCCGGCATCGCACCTTTGCGCATAGGGTCTTCGATGCGCGCCCCGTTGCTGAAATAGAGATCGAGCCGCCCGTCAGCATCGTAGTCAAACATGCAGACGCCCCCGCCCATCGCTTCGAGCAGGTACTTCTGCGACGTGGCGGAAGCAGCGTGCTTGAAAGAGATGCCCGTCTGCGCAGAGATGTCCGTGAAAGTCACGGTCGAAGGCGCTTGCGGCCCCGGCGGAGGCGGAGTCTTGCCCGGCTCAGCCCCGCTATATGAACGCCCCGTGCGCTGCGGAGCCGGCGCAGGCGTCTGCTGCTGGGCCACAATTCGCCGAGGGTTGATTAACAGGATGGACAGGATAGACAGGATAAGAAGAAGAGCTATTGCTTCTCTTTTATCCTGTCCATCCTGTCCATCCTGTTTGAATTCCGCTTTATCTCTCCGCAAGCCTTCGCTTCGCCTCGTCTATGAGCAGATTGTTTCTCTCGTAAGAGATGGCCGCGCCTTCAGCTTCGCCCTCAAGCTTGGGCGGGTATTGATGCGCGGCGTAGACCGGATAGGCTTCCGTGCGCAGGTGCGCGAGCATGTGATGGCCCCGGCGCGTGGCGCGTTCGTGTCTGAGGCTTGAGATGTCCAGGGGAGCGACGACTATGCGCTCGCCTGGGCCCGGGCTCGCCTGGGCCAGGAGCCGCCCGTCGAAGTCTACGATCTGGCTTCCGCCGGGCCACGAATATGGCGGGTAATACTTGAGGCTTGCGCCCTGGTTGGCCGCCACTACGTAGGCCATGTTCTCTAAAGCCCGGCAGCGATTGACGACCGTCCACCAATCCATAGGCTCCGTCGCCCCCCACGGATCCATGTAGGCAGAGACTCTGATGAGAACCTCCGCGCCCTGGTGGGCCAACTGGCGCATGGCTTCCGGAAAGAGCCAGTCATAGCAGATGGCGCACCCGATGCGTCCGATCGGAGTATCGGCGACCGGAAACAGCGGCTCGTCGTAGCCTTCCAGGTCGTGCGGGCTCGCGTGCACTTCGTAAGGAATCCAGGTGTTCACCTTGCGATACTTGTAGAGCACGCCTTCGGGCCCGATCAGACAGGTCGTGTTGAAGACCACCTTGGGCCAACGCGCGTCCACTTCCAGCATCGTCCCCGTCTGAATGTAGAGGTTGTGCTCGCGCGCTTTTCCTTCGAGCCGCTCAGTATGTTCATTAGGGATTGTGACGGCGAGCTTTTCGATCAGCTCCGCTGCGGTCGGAAAGACCGGCGCGGAGTGCGCGAACTCCGGGAAGACGACCAGGCGCACGGGCAGGAAAGGGGCGCTGCCCGCAACGGCCGAGTCAATCATCGAAAGCATCCGGTCTGTATTGGCGCGCATCGCGCGGCGCTCCACAGGGTTCGGCATGTCTGTCTGGCATGCCGCCACCGAATATCTGAGCACGTCTGACATCATCTTTCTCCTGATGCTGAAGCCGTGCCGTAGATCAATCTATCGGCGTAGGCTGTCTCGATTGAAGGGACTTCGCGCGTCACTATGCGCGTGTTGTACTTCTCATAAAGCGCGCGCCGCGCCTCCGTCATAGGGTAAGTTTCGGGCGCTGTGTAAGGATATTTTTTCATCCCGTGGAATGGAAGCGGCGCGACCTGTGTGGGGCTCGCCGAATTAATGTCCATCTCCTTGCTGAAGCCGTCCGAGTAGAGCAGGAAGGTCAGCTTCCAGCCCTTCGCAACCGGAGGCAAGGCACGGGCGTCGAAAGAGAGACGGACTTCATCGCCGGGTCGCGAGATGACGAACACGTCGTCCGTGCGTCGAAGCAGCTCGCGCACGTCGCCCTCGCGCGTGTAGCGCCCCGGCATCACCTTCCACGGCGACACGAAAGAAACTTTGTCGTAGTCATAGCCGAAGGGCTCGCGCCCGTCCGGCGTCACTTCGGCCGAGAAGCCGCGCCAGCGCAAGTCCGCCACCAAGGGGTCTAGGCGCGTGAGACGCACGGGGAAATCTCCGCTCGAAGTATCGACCAGAATTTGATCCCAGTAGATACGCATGTTGGTCAGGATGCGTACTTCTCTGCTCTCAGAGAGAAATTTCCCCGTCAGGTCAACCGTCACGGTCTGCGGACGGCCTACGGGTAAGCCTATGTCTTCGATGATTGTGCGCCAGCGCCCCCCGGCGTCTTTGACCTGAAGCGCAGGCAAGCGCGCCTGCCTGCCGCTCTGCGCGGCGGCCACGTTGTCGCTAGACCAGG
>DASQYE010000706.1:0-18126 GCA_035639355.1 Pyrinomonadaceae bacterium | reverse complement strand
AATCGCAGCGGCGTCGGGGCTAAGATCGAAGCGCGCTCCGGGAGCCTAATACAGAAACTTGAAACCTACGCGGCCAGTCCCGCGCCGGCTCCCGCCGACATCATCTTCGGTCTGGGAAAGCGGGCCGCGCCCGACGCCGTGCGCGTGCTGTGGCCCGCCGGTATCGTCCAGGCCGAAACGGAAATGGCTGCGAGGTCGAACGATCCTAAAAAGACCGTACCGGCGGCGGTGCTGCCGATCATAGAACTCGATCGCAAGCCATCATCGTGTCCTTATCTATACACCTGGAACGGCGAGCGCTTTGAGTTCGTCACGGATTTCATGGGCGGCGGCGAGATGGGCTACTGGGAAGCGCCCGGACTCTTCAATACACCGGACGCGGACGAGTACGTGCGTATTCGCGGCGATCAATTGCGGGAGCGCAACGGTCGCTACGAACTGCGCGTCACGAACGAGTTGGAGGAAGCGCTCTTCATAGACCGCCTGCAACTCATATCGGTCGCTCACCGGAAAGACGTTGAGGTCTACCCGAACGAGGGCATGAAGAGTGCGCCGCTGCCTCCCTTCACGCTCTACACGACGAAGGGAGCGCGACCGCCCGTCGCGGCCACGGACGATCACGGCCATGATGTGCTGGCGCGCATCGCCCGGCTCGATCGACAGTTCCCGGACGATTTCCCGCTCGACTCTGTGCGCGGCTACGCTCAGGAGCACGCGCTCGTCTTGAAGCTGGGTGAAGGTGAGCGACGCGAAGGGGCGCGCACGCTACTGCTGCTGACGGGTTGGACGGATTACTCCTGGTCGAGCGATAACGTCGCCGCCTCGCAGAGCGGCAAGGAGATGCGCCCGCCCTCCCTACAGGTCAGGGACGCGCGCGGGCGTTGGCGCACCGTCATTGAGAACATAGGCGTCCCCATCGGGCGACCGCAGACCGTCGCGGTTGACCTGACAGGGAAATTCCTCAACGCGAGCCGCGAGGTACGCATCCTCACCAACATGCGCATCTACTGGGATCAGGTTCTAGTCGATACTTCGAGCGGAGATTCACGGGCGCGTCTCACGCGGCTCGACGCAATCGTCGCAGACTTACGCTGGCGAGGCTTCTCGCGCGAGGTGACGCCGGACGGGCGCGAGCCCTTCGGCTACGACTACGAGCGAGTATCTTACACTTCGCCCTGGAAGGTGATGCCCGGTCGCTATACGCGCGAGGGCGACGTGCGCGAGCTTTTGCAAAGCACGGACGATGTGTTCGTCATCTCGCGCCCCGGCGACGAGCTTGTGCTGTCATTCGACGCGACGAAGCTCGCGCCGCTTCCCGACGGGTGGACGCGCACCTTCCTGCTCTACTCGGACGGCTTCAGCAAAGAGATGGACATCAATTCGGCCGCCCCGAACCATGTCGCGCCGCTTCCTTTTCACGGCATGAAGAAATATCCATACGACGGTACTGAGGCTTACCCTATGACCGCGCGCCGCCGTGCGCTCTACGAAAAATACAACACGCGCATCGTCAAGGGGGAAGTCCCGGCCATCGAGACGACCTACGCCGAGGCGCTCATCTTCGGCGCGGCTTCGAGCGGCGGCGCGACCCGTGCCGCCAAGGGAGGAAGACGATGACGGAGCCGATCAGGTACAGCGTCGCCGCCTGTCAGACGGACATGCCGAATCCTTTGGAGCGCCGCGCGATGCGCGCCAATACGGATCGCATGCTCTCTATGATCGATTCGGCCGTTGCCGGCAGCGCGCCCTTCCTGCCCGTGCGTCTGGTCGTCTTTCCAGAGTTCGCACACGCCGCGCCCGTCTTTGCGACCGCCGCCGAGCTGGCGCAGAAGCTGGCGGTCTCGATTCCGAACGAACACACGGAACGGCTCGAACGAAAGGCGCGCGAGCACGGCATCTATATTCAAAGCGGCTCGATGCTGGAAGCGGACGCAAAGTATCCCGGCGCGATCTTCAATACGACTTGCCTGATCGGCCCAGAAGGCGTGCTCTACAAGTATCGCAAGGTCAACACCTGGATTCCCTACGAGGTACACACGAGCCCGCACGATCTCGCTGGCTACGACGAGCCTTTGTTCCCGGTCGCCGACACGCCCATCGGGCGCATCGGCTGCGCCATCTGCTACGACTGGCTGTTCCCGGAAGCGATGCGACAGTTGGCCCACGCGGGCGCTGAGATCATGGTCAGAGTCTCGGCCTACATGGACCCTTGGGGCGCGACCGAGCCGATGGACTGGTGGACGGTGATTAATCGCTGCCGCGCGCTTGAGAACATGGCCTACGTGGTGGCGGCCAACCAGGGCGCGAGCCTCAAGCATTACCCGCCGTATTCGTGGCCGGGCGGAAGCCAAATAGTGGACTTCGACGGAAGGCTGCTGGCGCAGGCGAGCCCAGGCCCCGGCGAGCGCATCGTCGTCGCGCCCGTGGATATCTCGGCCCTCCGCCACGAGCGCGCCGTGCGGCGCGGCCATCACATGCTCGCGCACCTGCGCACGGAGGCTTACCCGGTCTATAGCTCCCATCAGTACCCGCCGAAGCTTGAGCGAGAGGCCGATTCATCAGAGGCCGAGCCGTCAACCGTCTCTTACGAGAAAAACAATCTATTGATAGACGAGTCGAAGCGAAGGCTCAAGGAGAGCGAGCGTTAACGTGCGCCAGTTTTGAATTCGGTAATGTACGAAACGTATCGCATCATCAAGGGCAGCGGGTCATCGAAAGCCCCCGCCCCGCTTCTCGTCGCGCTTCTCATCACGCTCGCGCTCGTCAACGGCTCTTCTCGAACGTGGGCCCAGCAACCCACACGGACGCCGCCCGCTCCGCAGCGCACGGGGCGCTCTTACAGCGGCGCTGAGCCGGGCAAAGCCCCGCCTCCTCCCGGCCCGCAAGCGCCCTCGACCGTGACGTTCACAGACATCTCAGCGCAGACCGGCATCAGCTTTAAGCACGCCGCCTCCGTCACGTCGCAGAAATACCTGCTCGAAGCGATGGGCGGCGGCGTTGCGATGCTAGATTACGACGCGGACGGGCGCCTAGACCTCTATTTCACCAACGGGGCGCGGATAGAAGACCCCGTGCGCAAGGGCGCGATGCCTGATAAGAGCGAGGCCAAGTACTGGAATCGTCTCTATCGTCAGAAGGCAGATGGCACGTTTGAGGACGTGACGGAGCGGGCCGGAGTCCGTGGCCTTGGCTACTCTATGGGCGTCGCCGCCGCCGATTACGACTCAGACGGGCGGGTCGATCTTTACGTTACGGCTTACGGCTCGAATATACTCTATCGCAATCGCGGCGACGGGACTTTCGAGGACGTGACGAAGCGCGCGGGCGTGGCGGGCTCAGGCTGGTCTACGAGCGCGGGCTGGCTCGACTACGACCGAGACGGCCGCCCAGACCTCTTCGTCGCGCGTTACGTGGAATGGGATTTCGAGCGCGGCTCGGTCTATTGCGGCGACCCGCGCCCGGAATTGCGCGCCTATTGCCATCCAGACAATTTCAAGGGCGCGACGAACCTGCTCTTTCACCAAAAGGCGGACGGCACGTTCGAGGACGTGAGCGCCGCCTCGAAGATCGCAGACCCGAGCGGAAAGGGCCTCGGCGTAGCGTTCGCGGATTTTGACGACGACGGGTGGGTGGACATCTTCGTCGCCAACGACAGCGTGCGCCAGTCGCTCTATCGCAATCGCGGCGACGCGACGTTCGAGGACGTGGCGTTGATGGCGGGAGCGGGCTACGACGAGAACGGGAAAACGTTTGCCGGGATGGGCGTTGACGCCGCCGATTACGACAACGACGGCTACCCGGACGTGTTCATCACGGCGCTCTCGAACGAGACCTATCCGCTCTTTCGCAATAACGGCGACGCGACCTTCACATATACGACGGGGACGACCGGCGTGGGCCAGATCACGCTGCTCTATTCTGGATGGGGAACGCGCTTTCTGGATGCCGATAACGACGGGTGGCGCGACCTGTTCGTCGCGCAGAGCCACGTCCTTGACACCATCGAGAAGACATCCAGTTATCTTAAGTACAGGCAGACGCCGCTCCTGATGCGCAACACGGGCAAAGGCTTCGTCAACGTCTCGGCCTCGGCGGGAGCGCCCTTCACGAAAGCCTTTGCGGCGCGCGGGGCGGCCTTCGGCGACCTGGACAACGACGGCGACACAGATATAGTCGTCTGCGTCCTGGACGGCCCGCCGCTCGTCCTGCGCAACGACGGGACGCGCAACCATTGGCTGGGGCTCGTCCTGGCCGGCTCAAAGTCCAATCGCACGGGCCTCGGCGCTCGGGTCACGGTCGTGGACGCCACGGATCGCAAGCAGATATTCGACGCGACAACGGCGGGCAGTTATCTATCGTCGAACGACGGGCGCATCATCTGCGGGCTCGGCACGGCGAGCGGCGTGCGCTACCTGGAGATTCGCTGGCCCGGCAATAAGACACAGCGGATTGCCAACCCGTCGATTGATCGCTACCTCTCCATAGACGAGCGGGACGCCGCGAAATAATAGAAGTCGTCATAATGAAAAAGAGATTATCCCGCTTCACCTTTAAGAAGGCTCGGCCCGTTTCGTTCCGCATGGCGGCTCGGCGCACGCTTCGCTGGCTGGCCCTAGTCCTGCTGGTTCAATCGCCGCTCTCGCTGTTTGCTCAGACTGCGCCACCTTCCACGCCGCAGCCTCAGCAGCAGGGAATGGGCGGCGTCTCGACCGGAACGGCGGCGACTTACACTTCGCGGCGCACCATAGACATCGTTGACCCTAAGGCTCCCTTGATCTTTGAAGATGTCACGGAGCAGTCGGGCCTTAGCAGGTTCAGGCATCATTCGGGCAGCGCGGCCAAGGACTACATCGTCGATACGCCGTCGGGAGGCGTGGCCGTCTTCGATTACGACGGCGACGGACGCGCCGACATATACCTCCTGAACGGCTCGACCTTCGCTGCGATGCAGGGCAAAGAGAAGCCGCCGCGCGCCGCGCTCTTTCGCAACAAGGGCAACTGGCAGTTTGAGGACGTGACGGACAGGGCCGGAGTCGCCAACGAGCGCTGGGGATTCGGCGTCGCCGTCGCCGATTATGACAACGACGGCCGGCCCGACATCTACGTCGGCAACTACGGCACGTCGCGTCTCTATCACAATAACGGCGACGGGACTTTCACGGATGTGGCCGAGAAGGCGGGCGTCGCGCGCAAGGGTTGGAGCACGGGCGCGACATGGGGAGACTATGACCGCGACGGCCGTCTTGACCTGTTCGTGCCCGGCTATGTCGAGTTCGACCTCAAGAGCCTTCCGCCGAACCCGAGCGAGGTGGGCAAGCCCGGCCAGCTCAACCAGAACTTTTGCCAGTTTCGCGGCTCGCCCGTCATGTGCGGCCCGCGCGGGCTCAAGGGTGACACCGATACGCTCTATCATCAAAGGGCGGACGGCACGTTCGAGGACGTGAGCGCCAGGGCGGGCGTCAACGACCCGAACCGTTATTATGGCTTCGCCTCCGTCTTCGTTCACGCCGACGATGACGACCTGCTTGATCTTCTGGTCATTAACGACTCGACGCCGAACCTGTTTTACGTCAATAAGGGCGACGGGACTTTTGAAGAGGTCGGCTATCCTTCGGGCGTAGCTTTGAATGAGAACGGCCGCGAGCAGGCCGGGATGGGCCTTGCCGTCGGCGATTACGATAATGACGGGCGCGTTGATCTCTACGTCACAAACTTCTCAGACGACTCGAATACGCTCAGGCATAACGACGGCGAGGGGAATTTTACAGACGTTACTTTCCAGTCGGGACACGGCGAGGTGACGATCCCATTCCTCGGGTGGGGAACGAGCTTCGTCGATTACGATAACGACGGCTGGAAGGATGTGCTGGTCGCCAACGGCCACGTTTACCCCGCTGTTGACAAATACCAGTGGGGCACAAGCTTCGCGCAGCAGCCCTTGCTCTTTCGCAATCTAGGCAACGGACGTTTCGAGCGCGTGGCGGCTGCGCCGGGAAGCGGGCTCGCCTACGCGTGGCCGAGCCGAGGGCTGGCCGTCGGCGACCTGGACGGAGACGGGCGACTCGATGCCGTCCTGAACAACCTGGACACAAGGCCCGCCGTGCTGCGTAACTCGGCCAAACAGGCGGGCCACTGGTTGGAGCTTCGACTGGTCGGAGACGTATCAAAGAAGAGCCCTAGGGACGCCACCGGCGCAATCGTCTACCTCACGACCGGAAAGCTGCGCCAGCGCGCAGACCTCTTCAGCGGCGCAAGCTTCGGCTCGCAGAACGACCAGCGCCTGCATTTCGGGTTGGGCCAATCGGCGCGCGTCGATAAGCTTGAGGTCAAATGGCCCGGCGGCGCGCTCGAAAGCTTCGAGGTCAGTGGCCTTGATCGCCTGCTGACGCTCACGGAAGGCAAAGGCCGCGCAAGATAAAAGTGAAGGAGCCAGGGAGGCGTCGTCCAAAGAACACCTATGCGCTCCGGCAGAGGCGCGCGTGTTCTTACGGCGCGGGCTGCGAATAGGCTCGCACGAACGGCCCCCGTGCCCCAGGCTTTTACGGGAGCGGAATACTTCTTTTTCCGCCCTTCGGTCAGAAAAGCGTTGACAGTTTCAGAAAAAGACATATACTTCGTTCGATTACGCAACAAACCGTTTGAGTCGGGCGGCGTACTTCTAATCAAATCATCGCACAAATAAGTCTAGGCCAAGGCCGGTCGCTTTACGTCTTTGGCTGTTTACCCGTGATAGACACTGGAAGTAAACACATTTCTATGTTCCCGGCAGAGACGTGTAATCCAAATCTTCTGTTCGCACAATGGGGGCCCCAGCAATGACGACATCTCGGAGATTCGCACACCTTCTTTCACGCTTCGGCACGTTGGTTCTACTGCTCGCCGCCTTCGCGTTTCCCGCTTCAGCTCAAAACAACAAGGCCACTATCGTCGGGACGGTGACGGACCCGAACGGCGCTCTCGTTAAGGACGCCAAAGTCACGGCTGTCCACATCGGCACCGGTGAGACGCGCGAGGCGACGACCGGCGACGATGGCAATTATACGATACCCAATCTGGTGCCGGGGCCTTATCGCGTCTCTTTTAACGCCCCTGGTTTCGAGGCGGTCGTGATCGAGCCGGTTCAGCTTGAGACCAATGCGCGTCAACCCGTAGATGCGACATTCAGCACGGTCACTGGTGGCGGGGCGTCCGTGAACGTGACGGCCGAAGCGGCCCCGCTGGTCGAGAGCGAAACGAGCGTTCGCGGCGACATCATAACGGGGCGGCAGGTGACGGAATTGCCGATCCCGCAAAGAAACTTCACTTTGCTGGCGGGACTCTCGCCCGGAGTGACCAGGCCTGCGGTCGGAACCCTGGGCGGTGGCGGAAACTTCGATACGGGCGGCCCGTCGAGGGGAACCGAATCGACGCGCTTTCGCGAGTCCGGCGGGTCAGTGATCTCTGCTAACGGCGCTCGTCCTACGAATAACAACTTTTCGCTCGACGGTGTGGATAACAACGAGTCGCAGTTCGGGCAGATCGCAATCTTTCCGAACCCGGACGCCATACAGGAATTCAAAGTCGAGACCAGCGTGCCTTCGGCCGATTCGGGACGCGCCGGCGGCGCAGTCATTTCGACCACTTTCAAGTCGGGTACGAACGCGATTCACGGCTCGGCGTTCGAGTACTACCAGGGGCTCGTGGGGAGCGCCAAGCCCGTTTATAGTCCCAACCCTGCGAACAAAAACACTCATAATTTTGGCGGCACGGTCGGCGGCCCTATCTTCCTACCGCGCTTCGGCGAGGGCGGCCCTATGATCTGGGACGGTCGCAACCGATCCTTCTTCTTCTTCTCATTCAACGGTCAGCGCAACTCTACGCCGGCCTTCGGCGCTGCCGAAGCGCCCGTCACAGTGCCGACGGCGAGGATGCGCGCGGGCGATTTTTCGGAGCTGCTTCAGCCCGGCAACCTGCAACCGTTCAATACTATAAACGGGGTCGTGGTCGCGCCCGAGGGGACGATCTTCGATGCCAACGGCAATCCGTATCCCGGCAACATCATTCCACAGAGCCAGTTTTCCCCGGCGGGCTTCAATGTTCTCAACGCTTTTCCGCTGCCGAACACCTCGGGCCTGCTGAGAAACTTCGAGCGCAACAGAAAAGAGAGCGCCAACATCAATCAGTACGACATCAAGATAGACCACAACATCACCGGCAACGATCATCTCTTCGGTCGTTACAGCAAGGCCACCAACGAGCGTATTCGCGGCAACAATTTCCCGCTCGGCTCCGCGCCGAACGGGCTCGACCTGCCGTCGGGGTTCGGCGCGGGTAATGAGTTCGGAAATACGCGGCAGGTGGCGCTCGGCGATACGCACATCTTCTCTCCGACCATAGTCAACGATGCGCGCGCGGGCTATTCCAGGTTCGAGATAGGCATTCTCAATCCGGGCCAGGGCGGCGCTCTGGGCTTCGACCCGAACATCTCATCCGCCCTGGGCGTTCCGAACGTCAACGTTTGCGGCGTTACCTGTACGGGCTCGATACTGCTCGGCGTGATCGGAACGGATGCCGATAAGGGCGACCTGGAGTTCATAGGCGACGCCAGCCCTTTCTTCTTCCTGTCGAACAACTACTACTTCGGCGATACGCTGACGGTCGTTCGCGGCAACAAGACTTTGAAGTTTGGCGGCGAGCTGCGCGTTCGTCAGAATCAACCGGCGACCGCCGGCGCTAACGCCAAGGGTCAATATCAATACGGCTCGACAAACGGCGGTTTCCTGACGGGCAACTACGGAGCGATACCGATCGGCCCGCTTGACGCCGGTTCATCCTACGCCAACCTGCTGCTTGGCAATCCGCCCGCTCACGTTGATCGCTCGGTTCCGGGAGGCCCGTACTATCTATCCGGCAAAGAGATTTCCTTCTTCGTGCAGGACGACTGGAAAGTCAATTCAGACCTGACGCTCAATCTGGGCCTGCGCTACGACATCTTCACGCCTTACACAGAACGCTTCGACCGCCAGTTGAACTTCGTTCCAGAGCAGAATGCTTTGATACGCGCCGGCGGCGGCATTCCGCGTGGCCTGAGAGAGACGGACAAGAACAACTTTGGGCCGCGCATAGGGTTCGCATGGAGCGGTTTCAAAGCGGACAAGACGGTCGTCGTGCGCGGCGGTTACGGTCTGCTTTATACTACGGACGCGGGGAACAACGGGGCCTTCGCCGTAGACCAGCCTTTCAACGGAGGCGGCAGTTTTAACTGCGACGTGCGCAATTTCGGTACGCCCCTCTGTCCGCAGTTGGCTCCCGATTTCAGTCTCGATAATCCGCTCCCGCTTCCGCCAAACCTATTCATCACCGGGCCCGTCTTTCCCGCGGCAACTCTGGCATCGAATACGAATCTCTCGGCCATTGATGTGAATCTCAAAGATGAGCTGTATCACCAGCTCAACTTTACGGTTCAATGGGAGTTCAGGCCGAACTGGCTGGCCGAGGCCGCTTATGTCGGAAACTTCGGGCGCAATCTCCTGATCGATCGCAACATAGGCCAGAGCGTGACGAGAGGGCCGGGGGCGCGGCTCGTTCCCAACATCGAGTTCGTAAACTTTACGGACGACGTTGGCCGCTTGAGCTACAATGCGTTCCAGTCGAAGCTTGAGAAACGCTTTTCGGGCGGCCTCTCGCTGCTGACCGCTTACACCTGGGGGCATACGATTGATAATGGGCCGGGCCGCTTCGCCGGCAATAGCAACCCCGGCAGAGACCTCTATGGGCCCAACAACCCGCTGAACTTAGACCAGGAGCGCGGAAACTCCGATCTTGACATCAGGCACAGGTTCACCTTCGCCAACGTCTACGATCTGCCGTTCGGGCGCGAGCGTCGCTACGGCTCCAGCTGGCCCAGGGCGGTTGACTTCCTTCTGGGCGGCTGGCAGTTCAACAACATCGTCACGCTTCAGAGCGGGCCGACCTACACGGTCGTCTTCGGTGAAGGCGGGGCGCGGCCCGACCTGATCGGCGACCCGACGCCGACGGCCGACCAGCGCGCGCGGCGTATGCAGTTTAATCCGGCTGCGTTTGCGCCGCCGAGCCACCCCATCTTCCCTGGCATACAGTGTGATCCGTCCGTTCCGGGCTTCACCAATACAAGCTTCGCAGGCTGCTTCGGCTCGCTGGGCCGTAACGCCTTCCGCTCCGATAGTCAGCAATACTGGGACGTGTCCTTCTTCAAGAATTTCCGCTGGGGCGAAGGATTCAACATTCAAACGCGCCTCCAGATTTACAATGTCTTGAATCACGTCAATCGTAACGTCCCGGAAAGAAATATAGAGCCGTGTTTCACGGGCGGTCTTTTCGATGCGACGAAGTGCAACACGAATACCACGGACACTCCGAACGGGAGGCACATAGGCATAGACACCAGCGCTCAAAGACAGCGACAGCTTGAGTTCGGGTTGAGGCTGGTCTGGTAAGCGCTCCCTGGAGAGCATCCCGTACGATGCGTTAATCGAGTGGCGGGCAAACCTTTTGCTTGCCACTCGATTCTTTATTTGGCGGCCCGCCGGGCCAGGGCCTTGAGATTGACGGGTAATACCTTTAACCTGTGGCTGCTTCCCCGCAAAACTGTTTTTCTGTCGGCTTTAGATTTTTCCGATGCGCAAGCGTTGGCCGCATTTCATAAAAGTTGCCGGAGGATGGAGGACGCCGCTCTTCTGCGCGTCGGCAGTCGCCGTCCTGCTTCCGGCTGCGGCGGTCGTACAGGCTCAGCCACGTAGCCCGGATCAAACATCCGCACAGGTGGCGGCCGTGATCGAGCAGGTGCGAGCAGCGCCCGCCGATGCGGGAAAAATAGCCGCCGCCCGCGACGCGGGCTTCCGTTTACTGGCCGCCGCGCGCTACGAGGACGCCTGGTCTATTTTCGGCGCTATCGTCGAGGTCGCGCCGGAGGACGGGCGTGCTCTGTACGGAGGCGCGCTGGCGCTCTTCAACCTGCGGCGGATCGAGCAGGCGGAGCGGCTTGCCAGGGCGGCTTTCGCATCTGCCGGCGGCGCTTCGCGGGCGGCGGCCGCTGCTTCTGCTGGCTCAAACGTACAGGCGAGCAGGGACGCGTCCGACGCGCTCGTCCTGCTTGGCGTCATCCTGGCTGTCAAAGGCGACGGCGCGGGCGCTTTGAAGGCGGTCGAGGAGGCGGTCGCGCTCGCGCCCGATAGTTTCGACGCGCAGCTTGCGTTGGGCCGCGCGCGCTACGGCGCTGGCGATCCGGCGGGAGCCGTCGCCGCCTTCCGAGCCGCCGTCGCGCTCAGATCGAACGACGCGCAGGCCCGTTTCTTTCTGGCCACGGCGCTCGAAGGCGCTTCCGCTTACGACGACGCTCTAGCAGCCTACCGAGAGCTTTTAAGCGTGCGGCCCGAGAGCGCGGAGGGCCATCTGGGGCTCGGCGCGCTGCTAATCAAAATCGGCGGCGAAAAGAGCGACGAGGGGATTAAAGAGTTAGCCCGCGCCATAGCCTTAAACGGCGATCTATACGAAGCGCGCATAACGCTCGGGCGGGCTCTCGTACGCATGGGGCGCGCAGCGCAGGCCGTGGAGCATTTAGAGCGCGCCGCCGCCCTCGCGCCCAATAACCCTGAGCCGCACTATCAATTGGCCCAGGCTTACAGGCGGTTGGGCCGCCGCGCAGAGGCCGAGCGCGAGAATGAGATCGTCAAGGAGATTCATTCGGGCCGGCGCGGAAAGGGTGCGCAAGGTGAGGAGGGCAGCCCTCCCGGCATGTCCTCGCGCGATCAAGACCGCAAAGAGTAAGGATGAAGGCAGCAAGGCGGAAGGATGAAGGAAAAGCATTCAAGATAGGGAAGCACTCCTTTCATCCTTGCTGCCTTCATCCTTCCGCCTTGCTCTTCATTAGCCGATCGACCGAAAGCTCTTGAGATGATTGTCCACCGCACATCAACGCCACTCATGGCCCAAGCCGGGTCTGTGATCGTCTGCGCGACCGCTTTGGCGGCTGTCTGCGCGCTTTCACTGACCGACGGGCTGGCGCAAAAGCGGCGACACTCTACAGCCTCGACGCAGGCTAAGAGCGGCGGCGCGCGCCGGAGCGATCAGGAGGCGGCGCTGCGCGAAGCCGCTCGGCTGCTGCAAGCCGGAAAGAGGGACGAGGCGGAGGCAATCGCGCGGCGCGTTATCAGCGCGTCGCCGCTCTATGCGGACGCTCATAATCTTCTCGGCGTCATCCTGGATCAACGCGGGCAGGCCGCAGAGGCCGAGCGCGAATATCGCGAGGCGCTTCGCCTGGACTCTAAGTCGGTCTCCGCGCGGGCGAACCTGGGCGTGCTGCTGGCGCGCACCGCTCGCCCAGACCAGGCCATCGAAAGCTTTGAGAGCGTGCTCAGCCTGGACCCGAATCATTCGGAGGCGACCTACAACCTGGGGCTGCTCTACGCTGCGCGCGGCGATTACGAACGGGCCGCCGGCCTGTTGGAACGGGCCGCAGGCGTTGACCCGAACGCGCAGCCGCGCGAAGGAACGGACCTGCGACTACAGCTTGCGCTTGCGAGCGTTTACCTTCACGCCGGGCGGGCGAAGGAGGCCGCGCGCCTGGCAGACCGTATCGAGCAGGCGGCGGGCGACGACCCGCGCGTGCTCTTCACGCTCGGGCTACAACTGGCAGAGGGCAATGAATACGAGCGCGCAGTGAAGTTGTTCGAGCGAACCAACGCGCTGCGCCCCAACACGGCCGAGGTCTTATATAACCTGGGCGTCGCGCTTTATAACCTTAACCGGCTGGACGAGGCGGCGCGCGCGCTCGAATCGGCGGCCGCGCTCGCGCCCGCCGACCCGCAGCCTCTCTATCGTTTGGGCCTGATCGCTTCGGCGCGCTCGCAGCCGGACGCGGCGCTCACATTCTGGCAAAAAGCGCTCTCGCTGCGCGAGCGTTTCCCGGAAGCCAATTTCATGATCGCCGAAGAGCTTTTCAAGAACAGGCGCGGCGAGGCTGCGCGCCCCTTCTACGAGCGCGCCATCTCGCAAGACCCATCGAAGCTTCTCTATTACGTTCGCCTCGGCGCGGTTCATCTTCGCCAGCGTCGCTATTCCCAGGCGCGCGAAGTCTACGAGCAGGCCGCCGGGCGTTTCCCGGACTCAGCGGAGATACATTATCTGGTCGGCTATGCGGCGCGCGGCCAGGGTCTATTTGAGGATGCGCGCGCCTCTTTCGAGCGCTCGCTCGCACTCAAGCCGGACAATGCGGACGTGCTCGCCAACCTTGGCTTCCTCGCCAGCCAGAACGGCCGAGCTGATGAAGCCGAGCGACTGTTGCGACGCGCCATTGCGCTCGACGCGAAAAACTTTCCGGCACACTACGACCTGGGCCGCCTGCTCGTCAGACTCAAACGGTATGACGAAGCGCTGCCCGTCCTCGAACGCGCGACCGCGATGGATAAGACAGACCCAGGCATTCACTATCAGTTGTTCACAGCCTACTCGCGCCTGAAGCGCCGTGAGGACGCAGAGCGTGAGCTGGCGATCTTCAAGCGACTGGAGGAAGCGCGCAAGAAGAGCGGGGACGGAGCGAACACGGGCGACGGCGGCAGCAGCATGAGCGCGGGCGATGAACCTATGCCGCCGCCACCGGCCGGGCTGCCGGAACCGGCCACGGTCAACGTCGCCCCCAAGACTCCATGAAGAACAAGGGATGAGGGATGAACAAGAAAGCATTTAAGAGATGGAAGCATTCCTTTCATCCCTCCGCCCTCATCCCTGCTCTTTTGGGTTGATTATCAGGTGAATACAAAAACTTTCCATGTCGCGCTCCTGAGGGTCGCAGCCTTGATTGGCGTGATTGTCTGCGCGTCGGCCGACGTTCATGCGAGGGCTGAGGCCGCCGCTGCTCCTGCTGCTGCGCCGCCCGTCGTGCAAAAGGTAGAGCCTCCGTCATGGTGGGCCGGGCACACGATCAATCCCGTGCGGCTGCTCGTGCGCGGCGCGAATCTGCAAGGGGCGCGGCTTACGGCGACCCGTCCCGAAACCAGCGCGGGCGCGCTTCTAATCAACGGCGCGGGCACATACCTGTTCGTTAACCTTACGATCGACCCGGCGGCACGTCCCGGCGATTACCCTTTGACGTTGGAGACCGAGGGCGGGCGGACTACGATCCCTTTTCGCCTCAACGCTGCGCTCGACCCGTCCGGGAATTTCCAGGGCGTGACCGGCGACGACGTGATCTACCTGATTATGCCCGACCGTTTCAGCAATGGGGACAGTTCGAACGACACGCCAGCGGGCGCTCCCGCCGGGGCGACCGACCGCGCTAACCCGCGCGCCTATCATGGCGGCGATTTTCGCGGCCTCATCAATCATCTCTCGTATTTGAAAGAGCTGGGCGTGACGGCGCTGTGGCTCACACCCTGGTATGACAACTGGAACGGCCTCAACAGGTGCGGCAAGCCCTGGTGTCCGAACACCTACTATCATGGCTACCATGCGGAGGATTACTACGGCGTCGAGGATCGCTTCGGCGATATGGGGACTTTGCGCGAGCTGGTCGAGCGGGCGCACGCGCTCGGCTTGAAGGTGATACAGGACCAGGTGGCTAATCACGTGGGCTCGCGCCACGCGTGGGTGAGCGACCCTCCGCTCGACGATTGGTTTAACGGCACGATCACGCGCCACGAGCTGAACCGTTTCAACAATAGCGCCCTGCTTTCACCGAACGCGAATCAGGCCGAGCGACGGAATACGCTCAATGGCTGGTTCTCGGACGAATTGCCCGACATGAACCAGGACGAGCCGGAGGTCGCTCGCTACTTGATACAAAACTCTCTGTGGTGGGCAGGGATGACCGGCATAGACGGCATTCGGCAGGACACTATCCAATATATGCCGCGCGCGTTCATACGCGAGCTTTCGCGCGCGCTCCATAGACAGTACCCACGCATGTGGATGGTCGGTGAAGTGTTCGAGCGCGATGCGGCGCAGACGGCGTTCTTCATAGGCGGGCACACGGGCTGGGACTCGATCGACACCGAACTCGACTCGGTCTTCGACTTCGCCCTGTGGCAGGCGTCCTGCGATGTCTTCACGAGCAAAAAGCCCGTGCGTCACCTGCGTGACCAGTTGAAGTACGACGCGCTCTATCCGGACGCGTCCAGGGTGACGACGCTTCTTGGCAATCACGACACGCGCCGCTTCATCTCGCTCGAAGGCGGGACGCTCGAAGGCGCGATGCTGCACATGGCCTTCACGTTGACCGTGCGCGGCACGCCGCAGCTCTACTACGGCGACGAGCTGGCGATGCAGGGCGGCGACGATCCAGACAATCGCAGGGACTTCCCAGGAGGCTTCCCCGGCGATAAGCGCAATGCTTTCGAGGGCGTAGAGAGGACGAGCGACGAGCGGCGCATGTACGATTGGACGCGCTACTGGCTGCGCCTTCGCCGCGAGCACACGGCGATCAGGCACGGGAGACTGATCGACCTGGCATACACGGACGACGCTTACGTCTTTGCGCGCCAGGACGCGGCCGAGACGATCATAGTTGCCATCAACCGCAGCGAGACGCCCGCAAGTCTACGGTTTCCGGCGAGCGCGCTCGGCTCGGCCGTGGGGTCGGCGGCCTCGCTTCGGCTTCCCCCCAAGGGGCTTGTCCTTGAGGGCGAGTCGGTTTCGCTGACCGTTCCGGCGCGAACCGCCTTGGCTTATGAAGTCCCGTATCGTCCGTATCCGGGGCGAAATTAATCTAAAGCCGGGGGGCTGTTTGGGCTATACTCTCTGGAGTTACCCAACAAGAAGTCCCCAAAAGTTTTACCGGATCAAGTTGCACCAGATCGGAGAGGTCAACCAGTGAGCTTCTCGCGTTCGAGCGGTATTCTTTTACATCCGACATCACTGCCCGGCCACTTCGGCATCGGAGACCTGGGCCAAGAGGCATACGCTTTCGCGGATTTCCTGGCGTCGTCGGGGCAGAGTCTCTGGCAGGTCTTGCCGCTGGGGCCAACCGGCTACGGCGATTCGCCCTACGCCTGCTTTTCAGCCTTTGCCGGTAACACGCTGCTCATCAGTCCACGGCGACTTGTCGATGAAGGCTTGCTTGACCTGCAAGACCTGTCATCCGCCCCGGCCCACCTGGAAGAGGAGCGCGTGGACTTCAACCGGGCGCGCGAGTTCAAGGAACGTCTATTAGAAAAAGCATTCGCAAGGTTCAATCGCACGACCGACACGGGATTGCGCGTCGCCTTCCAGAGTTTCTGCCAGCGCTCCGCCTCATGGCTGGACGATTACGCGCTGTTTCGCGCGCTCAAGCACGCCAACGGGGGCGTCGCCTGGAACGAGTGGGACTCCGCGCTCGTGCGGCGCGACCCGTCTGCGCTCGCACGAGTGCGCGAAGAGCTGCACGAAGAGATAGAGGCGCAAAAGTTCTACCAGTTCCTCTTCTTCAAACAGTGGTTCGCGCTCAAGGCTTATTGCAACGAGCGGGGCATCAAGCTGATCGGCGATATTCCGATCTTCGTCGCGCAGGATTCGAGCGACGTGTGGACCAACCCCGAGCAATTCAAGCTGGACGAGCGCGGCTCGCCACTGGTGGTCGCCGGCGTGCCGCCCGATTATTTCAGCGCGACGGGGCAGCTATGGGGCAATCCGCTCTACAACTGGGATCACATGCGAGCGGACGGTTTCCGCTGGTGGATCGCGCGCGTCGAGGCCACGCTGCAAACCGTTGACATCCTTCGCATAGACCACTTTCGCGGGTTCGCCGCCTGCTGGGAGATACCAGGCGGAGACAAGACGGCGGAGCGCGGGCGATGGGTCGAAGCGCCGGGCAGGGAATTGTTCACGGCCATACGCCAGGCTTCAGGCGAGCTGCCGATCATCGCCGAAGACCTCGGCGTCATCACGCCCGATGTAGAGGCGCTGCGCGACGATTTCGGGTTTCCGGGGATGCGTATCCTTCAATTCGCCTTCAGCAGTGATAGTAAGAATCAGGACTTGCCGCACAACTATCATCCGAACGTGGTGGTCTACACCGGCACACATGACAACGACACGACCGTGGGTTGGTTCAAGAGCGAGGCGGGCTCCGGCTCGACGCGCGACGCGGCGCAGATAGAGCGCGAAAGAGAGTTCTGTTTGAAGTATCTGAATACGGACGGGCGCGAGATTCACTGGGACTTCATACGCGCCGTCTTCGCCTCGGTCGCAGACACGGCCGTCGTCCCGCTTCAGGACGTGCTCGGGCTCGACACAGCCGCGCGCATGAATCTTCCCAACAGCACGTCGGGCAACTGGGCCTGGCGCTACAGAGAGGGCGCGCTGACGAACGCCATAGGCCGACGGCTGAAAGATTTGACGGAGCTTTACGGAAGGAATTTAAAAACAGCCCCGTGATCCGAATTTACGAAGAATGGTATTGAGTATGGCGAAAGATTCCCCTGGGATTGATTGTAAGGCGAGACCCTTTCAGGGTCGGCTCGCTGCCGATGGCGCTCTTACGCGGGCGTTGCCCCCGGCTATTTCATTCATCCCTTTCAGGGATGTTCTTGTCTCGTTGCAACACAGGGGCACGATGAAGTCATCCCGTAAATTCATAGGGCTCGCGCTCTCCTTCGTCCTGCTGCTTGTAACGGCTTCGGTGTGTGCGGCGCAGACGGCCCCTGCGGTTCTGAAGGTCGAGCCGCCGAGTTGGTGGGTGGGCCATTCGGTCAATCCCGTGCGCCTGCTTATTCGCGGGCGCAATCTCTCGGGAGCGCGTGTCGAGGCCGCAGGCGACGGTCTGCTTACGGGGCTCACGCGTATCAACGCGGCGGGCACGTACCTCTTCGTGGATGTCATGATCGAAGCGCAGGCGCGACCTGGGCCCCGCTCGCTGAAGATCACGACCGCCGGCGGGACGGTCGAAGCTCCTTTTGAAATCCTAGCGCCGCTCGGCCGGTCGGGTCGCTTTCAGGGGTTCTCGCCCGACGATGTGATGTACCTGATTATGATCGACCGCTTCAGCGACGGCGATCAGCAGAATAACGACCCGGCGCAATCGCGCGGCCTCTACGACCGCGCGAACAAGTTCTATTATCACGGCGGCGATTTGCAGGGCGTCATCAACCGTCTGCCTTATCTGAAAGAACTCGGCGCGACCGCCATCTGGCTCAGCCC
>DASQYE010000705.1:0-10886 GCA_035639355.1 Pyrinomonadaceae bacterium | reverse complement strand
TTGACGATGTTCGACCGCGCGCGCTGGACAGGCAAGGGGAGGGAGGCGGAAATCTTTCGCGCCTGGCTGCTTGAGCGCCTCAACGAGGCCCGGCTGGAAGATGAGGGAGATGTCGAAGCGGATGAGAGGACTGCGGCCGCGCCCGCCGGGGGCTAAGGGCGTCTACACGTTCGGCGGCAAAAGAAAAGGTGGGGCTGCACATCAAATGCAGCCCCACCCTTTATCCCTCCCTGGCTCGTTCGCCAGTCGCGACCAGCCATCGCAGGCGGCGCAACTGAAACCCTTACACCTCAATTCCAACCAGCAAAGCGCACCCGGCCCTTCCAGACATACTAAAGAATATGCGGGGGGTGACGCGACGAGTATGAGTTTAAGTGTTAGGGAGCGAAGCAGTCTGTACGGTTACGAACAAAACGGGAAGCGATTGACGCGCCTGTTCGGAGGCCGAAGAGGGTGCTGAAAATTTTTAGAAGCCGCTGATGATGTCAGGGAAGACCGGGGGCGCATGCGCGCGTCTCTGGTACGGGCGTCAGCGCAAGGTGGCCTCCTGCTGTGCCGCGTCGCGGGCGAGCATGGCCGCGCCGATGGCTACGGCATCCGTGCCGAGCGCAGCGACGGCGATCTGTGTCGCCTCGAAGCAGGGTTGAAACGAGCGCCTTCCGGCTTCGCGTATGATCGCGTTAAGTATCAGCTCGCCGGCCTCCATCACGCCGCCGCCCAGGATGATGCGCTCGATATTCAATAGATTGATGATGCTGGCGACGGCCGCGCCTATATACTTGCCCGTGCGCTCGATCATCAGGAGCGCAAAGTCGTCGCCGCTTTTAGCTTCGCGGGCGATGTCTGCGGCCGTGAAATCACGATTGAGTGCGAGTTTCGAGAGCGACGAGGTGTTGTCGCGGTAGAGCCGTTCGTTGGCGCGCCGCACGATGTTGGGCGCGGAGGCGACGGTTTCCAGGCAGCCCGTATTGCCGCAAACGCATTCTACCCCTTCGGCGTCGATCGTAATGTGACCGAACTCTCCGGCGAACCCGGAAGCGCCGAACCATAATTTCCCGTCGAGGATGATCGCGCCGCCGATGCCGCTTCCGATCGTGATATAAAACATGTCGCGGCTGCCGCGACCCGCGCCCACCTTGTATTCGCCGTAGGCGGCCGCGTTCGCATCGTTCCACAGCTCTACGCGCAGACCCGTCGCCTGCATCAGCTCTGGGTGAAATTCCCCGTGCACGACCGACGGAAGGTCCGTAGAGATGTAGACGCGATCGGTTCGCGGGTTGACCAGTCCGCGCACGCCTACGCCTATTGCCCTGACATCGGGCGAGAAATCGCGCAATTCGCTGACGAGATTCGCCACCTGCGCCGTCAGGTGGTCGCCGCCGAACGGGGCCTCGCGGCGTTCGAGCAGGCGGCCATCGTCGGTCACGAGCGCCGTGCGCATCGTTTTGCCGGAAAGATCGACTCCAATATAGGTGTTGGCAGCGTTTGCCATCGTCTCAGGGCTCGTCATGTTTCCAGAGCTTTCAATCGATGTCTCAGATAATACGCTCAGAGGCAGGAAGCGCCGCTATTGTAATAAACGGTTTGAGGGGGTGTCAAACAATGGCTTGTCCGTGTAGAATGAGCCCTGACGATTTTGGATTTTAGATTTTGGATTTTGGATTAAAGGGACTGGCGCGCGCGTCTCGCTCTGATCCAGGATTCCTCGCAGCACCGCTCGTCGTCAATCTAAAATCCAAAATCCAAAATCCAAAATGGAAATACGTTCAATCCTGCTGCCGACGGATTTTAGCGAGTGCGCAAACTACGCGCTCTCCTATGCGGCGTCGTTCGCGCGCCAGGCGGGCGCTGCAATCGTCTGCGTGCACGTCATAGAGCCGGTCGTGCCGACGGTCGGCTACACGGGAATGGCCGAGCCTTTGCCGATGGCAGACCTGAGCGACCAGCTCGAGGACTCGGCCGAGCGCGAGCTGCCCAAGATCGCCGAATGCGACGAGTGCGCTGGCTTGAAGGTAGAGGAAGTGATCGCGCATGGCGATGCGGCGTCCGAGATCGTCCGCGTCGCACGCGAGCGCGGCGTCGATCTCATTGTTATTTCATCGCACGGACGGACGGGGCTGGGCCGTATGCTCTTCGGCTCGACGGCGGAATCGGTCGTCCGGCACGCGCCGTGTCCGGTGCTCGTCGTCAAGCCGCCGCAAGAAAGGGCGGAGGGATGAGGGATGAGGGATGAAATGAAAGCTGTTCGTCTTTACTTCATCCCTCCGCCCTCCGCCCTCATCCCTGCTTTTATATGGATAGCCATCCTTTTTACGAACTGATCGGGCAGTACGGACTGTACGCGGTTTTCTTCCTCACGATGATGGAGGGGGACATTACGCTCCTTTTGGCGGGGGTGCTGGCCCACAGCGCCTTCTTCGACAAATATTTTTTCGACGGATACAGCTTTTTGAAAGTGCTAGTGGCGGGCACGCTCGGCGGCGTGGCGGGCGATAACATCGCTTACGTGATGGGACGCGGCTTCGGCAAGAGCGTGCGCAACTTTCGCTTCTACAGGATCGCCAAGCCGCGCCTCGAACGGTTGACCGACAAGTTCGGCGCGCTCTCGATCTTTCTGTCGAAATATATTTACGGGTTGCGCTGGGCCTCGTGCGTCTTTTACGGCGTCGGCCGCATGCCCTACCTGCGCTTCCTGGCCCTGAGCTTTGCCAGCTGCTTTCTGTGGGTCTTGATACTGAGCGGCGCGGGCTATTTCTTCAGCGGCGCGATCACGAATCTGATCGGCGACTTTCACCAGATCGGTTATATCCTGCTGGTGATAGTCGTCATCGGCATCCTCGGCTTTTACCTGGCCGAGAGGTTCTGGTTCTCTAAGAAGGTCGAAGAGGCCGACCCCGAGCGCATACAGGAGCTTGAGCAGGCCGCGCAGGAGAAGTTGAACGAGATCAAGGAAGAGATTCAAGAGCGCATACACTTCAAGCCGCAGCTTCCGCGCCGCAAGGATTCGCAGAAACGCCCGGCACGAAAGCGTGGCGAAGCCGAAGGAGACTGAGACGATCTTGGATTTTAGATTTTGGATTTTGGATTGTCGAGTTGCAACGGTCGAGGGCTTCGATTCCAAGATTCAAGAGCGACGGAAAGCGTTAATCTAAAATCCAAAATCTAAAATCCAAAATCGAAGGGGTTTCTCGTTGATTATTGAATCATCCGCTCCGACTCGCGTTGACCTGGCCGGGGGAACCATCGACATCTGGCCGCTCTATCTTTTTCATCCGGGCGCTTCGACTGTGAACTTCGCCATCTCGCTGCGCGCTTACTGCCGCATTGAGACGCGAGAGGACGGGCGCATCATACTGGAATCGCGCGACCGCCAAGTTGCCTTCGAGACAGAGCTTGCGGCCATCGAAGACCTGATACGCGAAGAGCGGCTTGAGCTTATATCCAAGCTCGTCCATTTCTTCAAACCGAAGACGGGCTTTCACCTGACGGCCGAGAGCCAGGCCCCGGCGGGCGCGGGACTGGCCGGGTCGTCTGCGCTCAACATCGCCTGCATCGGCGCGCTCAACCGTCTGGTCGGCGACCGCTACGACCAGCGCAAATTCGTCACTATCGCCGCCAACGTCGAGACCACCGTCATCAGGGTTCCGGCGGGCTTTCAGGACTACTACTCTGCGCTCTACGGCGGAACAAGCTGCATACACTTTCGCGCGGACGGGATCGAGCGCGAGGCGCTGTCTGTGGACGAGCGGGTGCTGGAACGGCGCATCGCCATCTGCTACACGGGCGAGCCGCGCCTTTCGGGTACGAACAACTGGGAGATCACAAAGAACCATATCGACGGCGACCCGGAGCTCTTCTCGCTCTTCGACGATATACGCGATTCGAGCCTGATGATGCGAGACGTTCTGCTCAGGAATGATTGGCAGGGCGTAGGCGAGACGATGCGCCGGGCATATCCGGGACGCAAGCGGCTCGCGCCCGGAGTGACGACGCCGCAGATGGACATGCTGGTCGAAAAAGCTCTGGCGAGCGGGGCCCTGGCGGCCAAGGTCTGCGGCGCGGGCGGCGGCGGCTGCATAGCTTTCTTCTGCACCGAGGGGAGACGCGGCGACGTTGAGCGCGCCCTGGCAGAAGAAGCGGGCGTGGAGGTTCTGGATTGGAAGATCGACCGCGAGGGCCTGGTCGTCAACGTCTCCTGAAGAGCGAGACACCTTCCAAAGAGAATCGAACAGGTAGCCCGGAACCCGTAATTGAAGAGCGAAGAGCGCGAGTACAAAACCAGTACTCGCGCTCTTTTTTGTCGATTGACGATTGAGCCGCAACCGCCCGGCGCAGGTCTATTTCTCTTCGGGCGTACTCGTTTCCCTCGGCGGCGCGGCGCTGCCGGGCGAGCCTGTTGCGTCGGGAGCGCGACTGTCGGGCGGCGCGCCCGGCGTCAGCTCGGTCGAGGCTTCGGGCGCGAGATCGGCTACGGTCTCGGCCCCGGCGGCGGGCGAGGCCGTGGCGGCCGCAGGGCTGAGCGGCGCGGCCGATGCCTGGCCCGTCGCCGCCTGTGCTTCGGCGGCGGGGCGATGGCGGTCTGCTTCTGCGGATGAATCCCGCGCTTGAGTCGCGGGCGGCGCTGTGGCTGCGGCTGGCGCTGGTTTTCGCGCGGCGGCAGGAGGAGGAGCAGTAGCAGCGGCCGCAGGCGCTGGTGGAGTCGCAGCGCTCGCGGCGGCGGGCGCGGCCGCGTGATGAGTATTATCCTCTACAGGGACGAGCGTGCCCCTCTCAGACATCTTGAAGGCCGGCAGCGTTCCCCCCGCCGCTTGCAGTATCGCCATCAGCTCTTTCTCGACGAACCGCGATTGCTTCTTGGGGTCGCGCACATGGCCGAGCGGCGGGCCGCTGTAGAGCGTGCCGCAGGTCTGGCATTTGAACATCACGTCGTCGCCGCGCAGGTGCTTTTTCGCTTCCTCGCCCCCCGTGCCGAGCTGCTTCAAAAAGCCGTTGCACGATTTGCCTTTCTCATTCTTCTCGTTGCAGACGGTCTGGGCGTTGGTTATCTTTTTCGGCACGCCCGGCTGCGAGGTCTGCTGTGCCGTGGGCGCTTCTTTGGCCGTTGCGGACGGGCTTTCGGGATCGGTTGGATTGACTGCTGACATGGCTCTACTATAAAGGCAAAAGTAAAAAGGTAAAAGGCAAAAGTTTGGTTAAAATCACTTTTAATCAAAATGCTTTCATCCGCACTTTTGCCTTTTACCTTTTGCCTTTTACCCTATATATTGTGCGCGCATGTTGAAAAAGTTGCTCGGGGCTCTGTGGCGGGGCGCGCCTAAGAGCTTGCGTCGCTGGAGCGTACGTCTGGTCGAGCCGCGCTTCACGGTTACGGCCGGCGCGGTCGTGCTCGACGCCGGGGGCCGCGTGCTCCTGCTCGAACACGTCTTTCGGATGGGAAGCGGCTGGGGCATCCCCGGCGGCTTTCTCAAACGAGGCGAACAGCCCGAGGACGCCGTCCGGCGCGAGCTGCGCGAAGAGGTTGGGCTTGAGGTGGATGAGGTCGTGCTGGCTTTCGTGCGGACGCTTAAGAAGACGGGCCAGGTCGAGATCATCTTCCGCTGTAGGGCGCGGCGGGCGGAGACCGAGTCGCACAGTTTAGAGATCAGGCGCACGCAGTGGTTCGCGCTCTCGGAGCTGCCCGAGAGCCTTGCGCGCGATCAACGCCGGATCATAGACCGCGCTCTCTCGCAGAGGACGTGAGCCTGGAGCCGTCAGGGTTGATGCTGGCCCGGATAAAAGAATAGAGGTTAGAGGTCATGGACAAAAGCCAGCCTCCGATCTTGCCGACCTTTAAAGTTTAGAGGAGACTAGAAAATGGTGAACCTGATTCCATCACCCGAAGTAGTGATGCAAATCTTGAAGCGCACGGGCGCTTACCGCGAAGGCCATTTCGTTTACCCGTCGGGCAAACACACACCCCATTATTTCCAGATGCCGCTCGCCTTTCGCTACTACGACACGGCGCGCGTGCTGGCCGTCGCGCTCTCGCGCAAGTTCCGCCTGGACAGGGACATCTCCAGCCAGTTGCCTAAAGTCTCCATCATTTCTCCAAGCTCCGGCGGTATCCCCGTCGCCTTCGGCGTGCGCGATGCCCTGAGCGCCGAACAGATTTACTGGGCCGAGCGAGAGGAAGGCGGCAAGCGTATGTTTCGCCAGTACGTCAATCAGGGCGAAGTAAATCCGTGCATCATCGTTGACGACATCATCAGAAGCGGGCAGGCCATAGAAGAGACGGTCAAGCTCGTCGGAGAGCTTGGCGCGAACATCATCGGCTGCGGCTCGATCGTGCGCTTCACCTCAGCGCCCGACAATATCGCAGGCGTGCCGATCAGGTCGCTCGTCGAGTTTGATTCCAGGATGTACAATTCGGGCGAGCAGTGCGTGACCTGCCAAGAGGGCGTGTCCGAAGAGCATGTACGGTTCTGAAAGCCGCAATGGCCCTGGAAGAATTCGACCGGGGAAGGCTAAGGAGCGACGCCTGCTACCAAATCCTTAATTATGGCGAGGGTGATTCTTCTTCTTCTTCTCTGCGAGTCGCGAGAAGGTCGCGCAGCTCCGCGATATCCTTGCGGTGAGACCTGTCATGCGCCTGCATCATGCGCAGCAATTCCGCGAGCGTGATCGGCCCGACGGTTTCGAGCACGCCTTTGCGTCCGAGCTGGTCTGATGTGAGGCTCCTGGCGATTCCGATATTACCCGCGCGCTCTCTCGCAAAATCCTTCAGGGCCGTCTCCATCTTCCGGCTATTATAATCGCGCTCACGGGCCAGACGGCCGCCATCTATATCCGCCAGCACGGGCGCGTCCTCCTTCAGGAGCCTCACGATGCGCTCCGCGTACCCCTCGCGCTCTATGTCCAGCAGGTGGCAGACATTCTCCAGGACGGAGAACTCTACGCCGGGCGGCCTGAAGCGCCTGTCCTCATCCGTCAGACCATTGACCATGCGATCTATGACGGAGGGCGTCTCGGCCAGGTACTCCACAACTTGCTGAAGGTCGTCGGTCGTCATTTCCCTAAAGCCTCGCCGTGGCTGCTGCGCCTTATAGCTCGTGACGATTGGCGAGCGCCTTGTCCATCGTCACCTCGTCCACGTATTCCAGGTCGCTGCCGACCGGCATCCCCATAGCGATGCGCGTCACGCGCACGCCCAGGGGCTTGAGCAGGTTATTAATATAGTTGGCCGTCGCCTCGCCCTCGGTGTTCGGATTGGTGGCCAGAATGACCTCGCGCACTTCCACCCCGTCATTATTCTCGGGCCGGAGACGCGGCAGCAGGTTGGCCAGGTGCAGATCGTCGGGCGAGATGCCGCGAATGGGCGAGAGGCTTCCGTGCAGCACGTGATAGAGACCGCGATAGCTGCGCGTCTTCTCGACGGCGACAAGGTTGTAGGGCTCTTCGACGATGCAGATGATGGAACGGTCGCGCGTGGGCGAAGCGCAGAAGCGGCACGGGTCTATGTCGGTCAGGTTGTTGCAGACCGAGCAGAAGATGATGCGACGCTTGACCTCGCGCAAGGCCTCTACGAAACGCTCCACGTCCGCCTCGGGCGTGCGCAGGACGTGAAACGCGAGCCGCTGCGCCGTCTTGTGGCCGATGCCCGGCAGGCGTTTGAACTCGTCTATCAGCTTCGTGACTGATTCGGCGTACTCTAGCATCTTAGATTTTAGAATTTAGATTTTGGATTTTAGATTAACGCTTTCCGTCGCTCTTGAATCTTGGAATGCAGGCTTTCAGCGCAAGTCGCTCGCCAATCCAAAATCTAAAATCCAAAATCCAAAATTAGAAGAGCCCGCCGAGTCCGGGCGGGAGCATACCGCCGAGCTTGCCCTTCATGGCCTCGTCGATCTTGCGATTGGCCTCGTTGATGGCCGCGACGATCATGTCCTGCAACATCTCCACGTCGCCCTCCTTGACCGCTTCCGGCTCGATCTTGAGCGACTCTATCTCGTGATTGCCTTTCATCTGAACGGTCACGACGCCGCCGCCCGACGAAGCATCGACGCGCAGCTCGTCCATCTCCTTCTGCATCTTCTCCTGCATGGCCTGCGCCTGCTTCATCATCTGCTGTATGTTCATTCCGCCAGGGAATTTCATCTCTCTTAACCTCACTTATGCTTCGATTGATAGATTACGGAATCAGCCCTTGTGCCAACACATCCTAACTTTCATCAGTCGCGAATGCAACGCGCCTCAACCACGATCGAGAAGGGGACGAGCGCTCGCCTTGCTGCTCCCGGCCGCTTCAGCGCGGCTGCGCTTCGAGGCGGTTGATCTCGGATAAGGCCAGCGGGTACTCTACGAAGTTTTGATTCCCGTTCTCCTTAACCCAGCGCAGATGCGTGAGCGCCGCCTCGCGCTCGCCGTTCAAGGCGAGGTCCATCCCTATGTAGGCGTGCGCCTCCGTCTGCTTATCGTTATCGGTGGCGAGCGCAAGCAGCGCATCGGCCGTCAGTTTGCGTTGCAGATATTCTATGACCGGGTAGGGCCAGCCCGACGTGTCGCTCTTCAGCGCAGCGTCTTCCAGAATCCGGGCCGCGTCGTCGGCCCGCTGCGATTGCCTGTAGCCGATGTGCGCCGCCAGCACCATGTAGAGAGAGTGTTCGTCGCGCCACCCTTCGCGCTGTAGATAGAGCTTGGCATTGACGGCGGCAAGATAGCCGCGCGCCATACGCAGGGCCGTGTAGCTGTAGACCCGGTTGATATAAGAATTTCTAGGGTCTTGGCGCAGCGCCGCGGAAAAAGCCCTGGACGCTTCATCGTCCCGGCCCATGCCTAGATATACACGGGCCAGCCCGACGTGTATGCGCCACGCTTCCGGCTTGAGAAGAGCGGCCTCCTTGTAAGACTTGATCGCTTCCTCATACTTCTTCGCTTCGGACAAAGCCTCTGCATAATAGAGGTGGCCCAGGTAGTTCTTGGGGTCTAGGGCGATGGCCTCCTCGGCCAGCTTCCTTGCTTCATCCGACCTGTTCTGCCTGAGGCGCAGGGCGCTCATGGAAATCCGGCTCTTAGCAAGGTTCGCGTCCATAGCCATCGATTTTTGTAAGAGCTCTTCGGCGTCCTTCAATTCATTGCCGTGTAACTGAAGATCGCCGAGATAGTAATCGGCCTCGGCCTCCGAAAGGGGCGCGCTCTGCATATCCTTGACGAAGTCCAGTTCCTTGAAAGTAACGTCCACGACGGTAAACTGGAACCTGCTGATGTAAGCGCGCAGCTCGTTCTCTATCGTCTTCAAATCGGCCTGGAATGATTGCTTGAAATTCTCTTCGGGCGACATGCCCGAGTTCATCTGACGTATGAAGCGCGTCAACTGACCCTCTCGCTTCCCTCTATCGCCGATCATCAGGTAGTGAACCAACGCCCAGGACTGCGCATAAAAGACGCCGACCTTATCACTCTCATTGTAGTAGGGCGATTTGCGGTCAACGTTGAGAAGGGTTTTCAGCGGCAGGATGTCTCTGCTCTTCAAAAACATGAGGTGCCAGCGAATGGGAATCCCTATCCTGACCTTCAACTCGCTCTGCGGCTCGAACGTGCTATAGAATTCGGCGAGCCCTTCATCCAGCCACGGCGGCACGTTGTTAATGTTATTGTGCACCACGAAGTGCTCATACTCGTGGAAAATCACCTCGAGAGGGTTTGACGCGCCAAGCTCCTTCGTGAGCACGATATAATTGACATCCTCGCCCCCACGGAAATAGCCGGCGATCTGCTTCTTCGTCTTGCCTTTATATTTAGGCTTGAAGGGGTCGAACGAATGTTGGTCTTTAAAGAGGATGATGGTCGTCGGCACAGGCGTCGCAATCCTTGCGCTTGGGAACAGCAGCGAGAGAGCGTAACGGAACTGTTCGAGCTTGGTCGCCATCTTGCGCAAATCACCCTCGCTCGCATTGCCGACCACCGTGAAGTTTTGCGAGCGCACGCTCATCCAGCTATCTTTGGCCCAAGCGTAAGCCGGCGCGGCGAGAAGCAGTAGAAAAACAATGAAGGCTTTCGGTAGTGGATGCCGTCTCATGTGCTTTAAGATCGTTCTTTCGGTTAAAAGAGATTCGTATCACCAGAGGGATGAGAAGCCGGTTGAGGGCTGTCCCGGTTAAATTACCAGATAAAGCCGGGAGTTAAAAGCGGCGGCCCGTGAGCCGGAGCAGGTTCGAGCAGCCGTCGGGCGTATATAATGGCTCATGCAGACAAAGGCTCGGCGGCAGGTTTTGCTAATCGGTCTATGAAACGATACGTCATCAAGCGGCCTGAGGGGGCCGCGCCCGAGAGACTGGCGCGCTATCGCGCCGAGTTGAACGAGGAGCAGTTCAGGGTGGCGACGGCCAATCCCGGAGCGGCGCTCGTGGTCGCGGGCGCAGGCTCCGGCAAGACGCGCGTCATCACCTACCGCGTCGCCTATCTAATAGAGCAGGGCGTCGCGCCGTCGCGCATCGTGCTCGCGACCTTCACCAACCGCGCCGCGCGAGAGATGCTGCGCCGTGTCGAGACGCTGACATCGGGCGGCGACGTGCGGCGCGTGTGGGGCGGGACGTTTCATCGCATCGCCAATCTTACCCTGCGCCGTCACGCGGCGTCGCTGGGCTACGAGTCGAACTACACCATACTGGATTCCGAGGACGCGCGCGATTTCCTCTCCGTCTGCGTGGACGAGGCGGGCATTGATACAAGGGCTCGCCGCTTTCCGAAGGCGGAAGTCCTTCAGGACATCATCAGCTTCGCCAACAATACGGATGCGCCCATCGAAGAGGTGGTCGCGCGTCGCTTCCCGCATTTCGAGCCGTTGGCCCAGAGCATCCATAGAGTGGACATGATCTACATGGAGCGCAAGCGCGAGCGCAACGTCATGG
>DASQYE010000704.1:0-3950 GCA_035639355.1 Pyrinomonadaceae bacterium | reverse complement strand
GGAGGCGACCATCGGCGATGCCGTGCGCGTGATGAACGAGAAGGGCTACCGCAACGTCCCACTGGTTCAGGACGGTCGGCTCATCGGCTCCGTCTCCGTCTTCGACGTGATTATGTATCTGGCCGAAAGCTATCCCAAAGAGACTATGAACCTGCCGCCCGTTCCCGCACAGGTGATGGATACGCAGGAAGGCGGATGACAAGCAGGGATGAGGTCGAAGGGATGCGGGATGAGTAAAAGCACCCGAGAAATTGAAGCATTCCTTTCGTCCTTCATCCCTTTTAATGATTCTTACCAATGGAATAGAGGACAAACGAAGTAATGAGCACCGTCATCGAAACACCCTCCGATCAGGCAGAGAAAAACTTTGAAGAGCTTGAGACCGTCACGATACGCTTCGCCGGTGATTCCGGCGATGGGATGCAGTTGACTGGCACGCAGTTTACGAACACGTCGGCCGTGGTCGGAAACGACATCTCGACCCTGCCGGACTTCCCGGCCGAGATTCGCGCGCCCGCCGGAAGCCTTCCGGGCGTCAGCGGTTTCCAGTTGAACTTCAGCAGCCAGGACATACGCACGCCCGGCGATCAACCGAGCGTGCTGGTGGCTATGAATCCGGCGGCGCTGAAGGTCAATCTTTCCGATCTTGAGGAAGGCGGCACGCTGATTATCAACACGGACGAGTTCAACAAAGAGAATCTGGCGAAGGCCGCGTACCAGTCGAACCCGCTCGAAGACGGAACGCTTAATGGCTACCGCATCCATAAACTGCCGATCACGACCTTGAACCTGAACGCGCTCAAAGGCCAGGTGCAGCTTTCGCGCAAGGAGATGGATCGCTGCAAGAACTTCTTCGCCCTGGGCGTGCTCTACCGGCTTTATGACCGCCCGATGGAGCCGACCATCGAATGGATCAGGGCCAAGTTCTCCAAGAATCCCGAGGTGATGAAGGCCAACGAGATCGTCCTGAAGACCGGCTATAACTTCGCCGACACGACGGAGGTCTTCACGACCCATTACACGGTCAAGAAAGCGCAGATCGAGCCGGGCACGTATCGCAAGATTACGGGGAACGAGGCGACGGCCATAGGCTTTGTCGCCGCCTCGCAGCTCGCGGGCCGACCGCTCTTCTACGGCTCTTACCCGATCACGCCCGCCTCCGACATCCTGCACGAGTTGGCGCGTCACAAGAATTTCGGCGTCAAGACCTTTCAGGCCGAAGACGAGATAGCCGCCGTCTGCGCGGCCATCGGCGCGTCCTTTACGGGCCACATCGGACTGACGGGAACTTCCGGGCCCGGCGTCGCGCTCAAGCAGGAGGCCATAGGGCTCGCCGTGATGACGGAATTGCCGCTGGTCATCATCAACGTGCAGCGCGGTGGGCCATCAACGTGGCTGCCGACCAAGACCGAGCAGGCAGACCTCTTCCAGGCCGTCTGGGGACGCAACGGCGAATGCCCTGCCATTGTCGTCGCGCCTTCGACGCCCGCAGACTGTTTTCACATGGCGATTGAGGCCGTGCGGCTCGCCTTCAAATACATGACGCCCGTCTTCTACCTCTCTGACGGCTACCTGGCAAACGGCGCGGAGCCCTGGGCCGTGCCCGAGGTCAAAGACCTGCCGAAGATCGAGATCAAGTTTGCGACCGACCCGTTGAACTTCATGCCTTACGGGCGCGACGAAGAGACGCTGGCGCGGCCCTACGCCATTCCGGGCACGCCCGGCCTAGAGCATCGCATCGGCGGCATAGAGAAGCAGCACTTGACCGGCAACGTCAACTACGATCCCGAAAACCATCACTTCATGGTCAAGCTGCGTCAGGAGAAGGTTGATCGCGCGGCGAACGATATTCCGCCCCTGGAGGTCTTCGGCGAGCGGACGGGCAAGGTGCTAGTGCTCGGCTGGGGCTCGACCTACGGCTCGATCACTTCTGCGGTCGAGAGGTTGCAGCGCGAGGGCAAACAGGTGTCGAGCGCTCACCTGCGCCACCTCAACCCGTTCCCGAAGAACCTGGGCGAAGTGCTCGCAGGCTTCGAGACCGTGATCGTCCCGGAGATGAACCTGGGCCAACTGTGCACTATGGTTCGCGCTAAATACCTTGTGGACGCCGTTGCCTTCTCGAAGGTCAAGGGCCGCCCCTTCCAGATACGCGAGATCGTGCGCAAGGTCGAGGAGTATCTGTGATTGGTAACGCTCAGATGGATGACATTGATGGCTTTAATCCTGAAGAGTGGGACGCTCGTCGCTAAGGTCGTAACCGGTCGGGCGAAGAATTCGAAAAGCGCATTTACCAAGCGCCTGAGAAAATAGAGTTCGTTGGAGCTATTTTTATCAACGAGACGCAAAGGTTAACAGTTCTGGCTATGCTGCTGGAAAATCTCGGCATTGACAAAGCTGTGCGTTTGGGTAACCCAGCCGACTGGAAAGCGGCAGTGGCAGAATTAGAGGAACAAAGATGAGTACAAACGGTAAGGGAACAAACGGCAACGGGCATAAGGATAATGCGGAGGCTGCGGCCTCGCCCGAGGCTTACGCGGGCTCTATGGCGGCGGGCGAAGTGGCTCCGCCGCCCGTGAAGCTGACGAAGGCGGATTTCGTCTCGGGGCAGGAGGTGCGCTGGTGTCCGGGCTGCGGCGACTACGCCATACTTAATAATGTTCAGAAGGTGATGCCGGAGATGGGCATCTCGCGCGAGAAGATCGTCTTCGTCTCAGGCATCGGGTGCTCGTCGCGCTTTCCCTATTATATGAACACCTACGGCTTCCACTCGATTCACGGGCGCGCGCCGGCGGTTGCGACCGGCATTAAGGCGTCGAATCCTGACTTGAGCGTGTGGGTCATAACGGGAGACGGCGATGCGCTCTCGATCGGCGGCAACCACTTCATGCACGCCATTCGCCGCAACCTCGACATTAACTATATACTTTTCAACAACCGCATCTACGGTTTGACGAAGGGCCAGTACAGCCCGACCTCTGAATTCGGAAAGAAGACGAAATCGACGCCGATGGGGACGATTGATTATCCGCTCAACCCGCTCTCGGTCGCCATCGCCTCGGAGGCCACGTTCGTTGCGCGCTCCATCGATATTGATGTAAAGCACCTGGGCGCGACGGTCGAAGCGGCGGCCCGCCATAAAGGCATCTCGTTCGTAGAGGTATATCAGAACTGCAATATCTTCAACGACAAGGCCTTTGAATATTTTACAGATCGGAGCGTGCGCTCCGACCGCGTGCTCTATCTGGAACACGGCAAGCCCATGATCTTCGGCAAGGATGGAACGCGCGGGATACGCATGAACGGCGCGCACCCGGAAGTTGTGACCATAGGCGAAAACGGCATCACCGCTAACGATCTGCTGGTTCACGACATCGGCTTGAAAGACCCCTCCGTAGCCTTCATGCTGGCGCGCATGGAGTACCCGGACTTTCCGCAGCCGGTCGGCATCTTCCGCGCCGTCGAGCGCGCCACTTACGAGGACATGCTGGTCGATCAGATAGAGGCCGCCATCAACAAGTCCGGCCCCGGCAACCTCGACAAGCTAATCAACGGCGGCGAGACCTGGACGGTGGAATAAGGAATAAGGGCGGAGGGATGAGGGATGAAATGGGTTGAATGGTTAATTCACTTGAGCAGTGATTCAATTACTTCATCCCTCATCCCTTATCCCTCATCCCTTCGTTGAGGAGCGACTTTATGCTTTGTCCTTCCTGCGGCCACGATAACATAGAGGGCATGGATCGTTGCGAGAACTGTATGAAGTCGCTGCGTGACCTGGACGTGCCGCGCCCGGACGCGACTCGTGGTCTTGCGCGCTCGGTTATGGAGGACGATCTGAGCGACCTTGAGCAGGAAGAGAGTTTGACGGTAGGCCCGGAGGAGCCTGCGCTCGAAGCCGTGCGACGAATGAAGGAGGCCCAGACAGCCTGCGTGCTGGTGGTTGACGGGGA
>DASQYE010000703.1:0-5685 GCA_035639355.1 Pyrinomonadaceae bacterium | reverse complement strand
TCGAAGCGACGCCACGAAAATCATCTCGAAGAGCTGGTCGAGCAGCGCACGGCGGAGCTTGATCTTGCGCTCGATTCGCTAGAGGATGCGTACCGCATGACGCTCAAGGCGCTGGCCGCCGCGCTGGAGACGCGCGATCACGAAACGCACGGGCATTCGCAGCGGGTCGTGAGCTTTAGCCTGCGGCTGGGCTACGAGCTGGGGATTGAAAAGGAGCAGCTGAAAGCGCTAGAGTTCGGGTCGCTCTTGCACGACATAGGCAAGATCGGCGTCCCGGACGCAATACTTCGCAAGCCCGCCGCCCTGGACGAAGACGAGTGGGTCAAGATGCGCAAGCATCCGCTGCACGGCCAACAAATCCTGAGCGGCATAGAATTTCTGGAGGGCGCGTCGCGCGTCGTCGCGCAGCATCATGAGAAGTGGGACGGGTCGGGCTATCCTTTGGGCCTGCGCGGCGAAGAGATTGATCTCAACGCGCGCATCTTTGCCGTCGCCGACGCCTTCGATGCGCTGACGAGCGACCGCGTCTATCGCACGGCCCGCTCCTACGAAGCGGCTTCGGAAGAGCTGGACAGGTGCGCCGGCCAGCACTTCGATCCCAAGATCGTAGAGATGTTTCACCGCGTCTCGCAGGAAGAATGGGAAGCCCTCAGGCAGCACCCGCTGCTTAGACGTGAGGAAGAGGCGTCGCTCGGCCGTCAGCCCTCCTCCTGGTCGGCCCCTGTGGAATCCAGGCTGGACGTGCTGGCGAGCTGAGAGCGTATTGAAAAGTATTGCGAGCCCCGGAGGGGCGAGAGAGTGTAGCTCATGACGCCTGGTCATGGGTCGCCGCTGGTTAAAAGAGGAAGCCCCGCGAGGGGCGAAAGACATACAAGCTCGAATGTCTTTCGCCCCTCGCGGGGCTTCGCGCGCGTGACCGGACTAATTCCCCAGGGCTCCTGGCCGTGGGCAATAGCATTTCGCCCGTTCGGGGCTTTTTGGCATGCTCTAAGACGGCAGCTCTTCCTGCATCCGGTAGCTTTAACTTCCAACATTATCCTGACGACAAAACAGAGAGAGCCCTAGGGCGTCGCAACGTAGCCGCGGCGCGAGCGCAGTTGCAGCCCGACGCGGCGCGATGCGACTTCGACACGGCGGTACTCTCCGCTTTGCGCAGAGGCCAGCGGTCGCTTCGGCGTGTAGGTGACGACATACTGCGCGCCTATGTCGCGCGCCACTTCGTCCGCCCGCCTGACCATCTCGCCCGGCTGGGTGGCGAGCTGAATGCGCCCGCCGGTCTCCTCCGCGAGCTTCGCCAGGCGTTGCTCGCTTTGCCTGGTCTCGTCAGCATACTTCTTATAGTGACGCCGCATGGCGCGATCCAGATCGATCGTGCCGAAGGTGACGGACGGGTTGCGCGTCTGGCCCGGAGGCATACCGGGGTCGGGGATCGGCAGCGCTTCTCTTTGCGAGCCCGTGCCGCCCCGTGCCCTTCCCCTGCCGTTTCGTTGCTCTATGGCCGCGCGCACCGCCGCCGTGTAGCTGATGACGTGCACGGTCGCCTGCGCCGAGAGCAGTTCCCTGACCGCCTGCTCATAGCTGACTCGGCCGCCCGGCGTCTCCACAGCGTCCGTGATGAGCACGACGTGGCGGCTCCCGGCGGGCCTCTCTTTCAAACGCGTCGCAGCCACAATCATGGCTTCCGACAGGCGCTCGCGCTTGGAACCGGTGAGCTTTGTCTTGAGCACATGCGCGATTGATTCCGTATCGGTCGTCCAGTCCTGCAACAACTCCGTGTAAGCGCCGAATTGGAGGACTGAGATATTATCCCCGGCCCGCAAGCGTCCGAGCAGGCGCAAGGCTATCTCGCGCGTGGTCTTGATGTCTTTGCCGAGCGTCACGGCGGCGCTCGTGTCCAGAAGGAAAAGGATGTTGGCGGGGATGCGCTGGATGCTCCTGATCTCCTGCGGCACGCCGTCTTCGAGTACGAGCACGTCGTCCAGCTCGACGCCCGGAAAGAAGCGCCCGTACTCGTCGTAGGCGACGACGGGAAGACGCACCTCTTCCGTAAAGACTTTGACGGGCTCCTGCGGCTCGCGCTCCGTGGGCGTAAGGGCGGGAGACGGCGGCGTAGGCGTCTGCTGCTGCGGCGTGGGCTCCTGCGGCTGGCTGCGTGCTACGCCCGCCAGCAGGAAAAGGGCAGCGATCAGAGAAAAGAGTGTACGCCGGGACAAAATAAGCACCTCGAAGCCGTTGATTAGCGATCAGACTGGTTTGATAGGCTGAGGCGCAAGGTTGGTTGCTCGCCAAGGCGCTCTTCTCACGGCCGCAGGGCGCGCGCCTGCGCCTGTACGGCCGTGATCGCCACGGCATCGACTATGTCCTCGGCCTTGCATCCCCGCGAAAGGTCGTTGGCGGGCTTGTCGAGTCCTTGCAGGATGGGCCCGATGGCGGTCGCGCCCGCCAATCGCTCGGTCAGTTTATAAGCGATGTTGCCCGCCTGTAGGTCTGGAAAGATAAGCACGTTGGCGCGGCCCGCGACGCTCGACCCAGGCGCTTTCGATTGGCCCACGCCGGGCACGAGCGCGGCGTCGGCTTGCAGCTCGCCGTCAATCTCAAGCTCGGGAGCGCGTGCGCGCACCGTCCGCGTCGCCTCCACTACTTTATCCACGAGCTTATGTTTGGCGCTGCCCTTGGTCGAGAACGAGAGCATGGCGACGCGCGGCTCCGTCTCAAGCAGCGCGCGGCAGGAGTCTGCGGAAGCGACGGCGATCTCGGCCAGCTCCGGCGCGGAAGGGTCTATGACGACGCCGCAATCGGCGTAGATGAGCGCGCCCATCTGGCCGAAGCTCTTGTCGGGCAAGACCATCACGAAGAAGCTGGAGACGAGCTTGAAGCCCGAGCGCACGCCTATGCAGTGCAGCGCGGCGCGCACGGTGTGCGAGGTGGTGTTGGTCGCCCCGGCCACGGAGCCGTCGGCGCGTCCCAGCCGAACCATCAGATTGCCGTAGTAGAGCGGGTCTTCGATCGCCATACGCGCTTCGTCGGCCATCAAGCCCTTAGCCCGTCGCAGCTCGTGATAGAGCGACGCCATCTTCTCGAAATCCGGGGCGCGGCGGTGATCTATCACTTCGACGCCGCCGAGATGAAGGCCCCCCGCAGCCTGTGCGGCCGCGCGAATCTTTTCTTCACGGCCGAGCAGCGTTATGCGCGCGATGCGCTCGCGCGCGCAGATCGAGGCGGCCAGGATCGTGCGCGGGTCTTCGCCCTCGGGCAGGACTATGTGTCGGAGGTCGGCGGCGGCGCGCTCTCTTAAGCGTTCGAGTATGTTCATAAAAGGGCCGGTAGCCGGCGGTTAATTTATTCGTTTCGCTCGCCGAAGTATAACGCGAGAGGGGGAAGAACCCGAGCCGGGCAGGTCGCCCGCGAGGCCGCAAACCAGAGAAGCGCGCTCGTCGAAACCATGATGAGAGTCGTGCTATCCGGGTCGTCTTCATGCGGAAGGACGGGCCATGAGCAAGCCGGAAGACGCGGCACTCCGTCGAGCGCTTTATGGTGGCGCGAAAGTTTGCGCGCTATCGCCGCCCGAACCTCTTGCTCGCCTCCGCTGCTGCTTCCTGCATCAACCTCGCTTGCTCCGGGGGGAGTTCCATTCTCGCTCCCGAACGCAGCTTGAGTGTTGACGGGAGACCGACGGGCGATTGCCCGCACAGCCCTTCGTAAATAATCAGCGCCGCGAGGTAGGAGCCGGCCACGGTCGGATGCAGCCCATCGGATGAATACAGCTCAAGGCCGGGGGCGCGACGCCACGCGCTGCGCCATGCTTCTCCCGCCGGGAAGAGAAGACCCGAGGACTCTTCGGCGGCTTGCCTGTAGGATTCGGCCACGCCATCGAAGTCCTGCCTCCGACCAACCGAAGGCCAGACCATGTATAAGGCGGGCCTGGCCCCGGCGCGGCGAATCTCTCCTGAAAAGCGGCGCGTGTACTCAAGCAAAGACTTGCGCCCTTCCGCCGAGGCCGATGGGCCCTGCTGTAAGACGACCACATCCCAACTGCCGCGCGCGATTGCTCTACGCGCATCTCCCTTGTTCCAGTGATCCTCAAGGCTGAAGCCGCCGAACACAACCGCCTTGAAGGCCGGTCGCTTCTGTCCCGCAGCCTCCGCGAGCGCTTCGACTATGGCGGGCAGATCGTTGTAGTCGGTCAGGCTATTGCCTACGAACAGCACGCGCAGTGCGCCTGGGGCGGAATCCTGGCTCTTGAGACCGCTCGCAACGCAGAGCGCCAGGGTCGTCAATGCTACGGCCACAGGGCGGGCCCATCCGGGCGGCTGCCGGTCCATCGCTAGGCCTTTGCGCTTTCTCATAACTGGTCGATCAGTAGTGTGCAATCGAATCGACGGCGCGGATATGTCTGGACAAGCAGAGGGCATCTTAACCGAGTTCGATTTAAGGCGCGAGACTTATCCGTGGTAAATTGATCTTCGATAAAGCTTTTTTTTGACCCTGAGGAAACCGCTATGAGCAGGCTGCAAGCGAAGCGACGGATGAAAAACCTTCTGATGTTCGTTCCGAACATGATCGCACTATGCGGGCGCTTGATCGTGGACGCACGCGTACCGCGCACCGAGAAGCTTCTCTTTGCCGGAGCCATCGTTTACGCCGTCATGCCGCTGGATTTTATCCCCGACATGCTGCCCTTCGTCGGGCAGATAGACGATGCTTACCTGATCGCGCTCACCCTCATACGATTAATCAACCACACGGACGCCCTGGTAGTGCGCGAGCACTGGCGCGGCGGCGGCGACGTAGTGCAGCTGACGGAAGCTATAGCGAGCGTCGCGCCCGCCCTGCTGCCCCGCCGCGTCGAGCGCGTGTTGAGCGCCCGAGTCGAGACCGTGCCGGAAAAGGGAAAACGCGCCCGTGGCAAAGCGGCGCTCGTCGAATTACATTCCACGCAGGAGGAGGAGGAAAGGCCGCAGCGGTCGGAAAAGCCAGGGGGTGATTTATGACGAGGCGCGCTTGCGAACGGGCCGCGCGCGGCCGCCGCGAGCCCGCACCGGGCCGCCCCTGATTAATCCAGGAGACCTTCGGCGGTTCTCGCCAGCCCGGCGACGATCAAGGGGTCGCTCGATTTCAGGGCATGAAAGTTTCGTGCTTCCGGCACGGGCACGTCGAGCCCGTCCTCATCTACGGCGACGAGCGCGACGCGAAGCGTGGGCGAGTCGGCGATGACGAACCACTCGCGCGCGAGCCTGGAATCGCCCGTAAGTGCGATGGTTTTCATGTTAGGGTGGCGCGGCGGCTTCCAGTCCGGCTCGCCGAAAACGTAAACGCGCTCCGACACGTCTGCGATGCGCAGGTAGCGATCGATGACGCCCTCCATGCGCGATAGCTTCTCGAACCCAGCGTAGACTATTCCGGCCCGGTTCGTTCTCAACAGCAGCGCGTTCTCGATCAACAGGGCGACGTATTCAAGGCATGGGACCTGCGAGCGAAACAGGAAAGTCTCGCGCTCGTCGAACGTGCGCCGCGAGATATTGGAGACGGAGCCGAGGTCTTCCGTCCCGGAAACGCTCGCCAGCTTTGAAGCCTGCTCAAACATCGAAAAATTCTTCACTGCTCGCAGCTCGTCCTCCCCCGCGCCTTCGTCCGAAGGGCGCGTGCCATGTTCTACTCGCCGCTAACTTCGCCAGCGTTGCAAAT
>DASQYE010000702.1:0-2140 GCA_035639355.1 Pyrinomonadaceae bacterium | reverse complement strand
ATTCTTCTGAGTATGCCGTCCACGAGCCCCGCATAACCATAGTAGAGGCCCGACTGCATGGAGCCGACGGTCGATGTGCCGATCACAGAGGTCGGACGCTTGATCTCGACGCGGGGAAGGCGAGCCGTGCGCGCAAAGAGCGCGTCGGACGAGATGGTGATGCCGGGCGTAATGACGCCTCCCAGATATTCGCCCCGAGCGTTGATCGCATCGAAGGTCGTCGCCGTCCCGAAATCGACAATGATGCACGGCGCGCCGTACTTATGAATCGCAGCCACCGCATCCACTATGCGGTCAGCGCCGACATCCGACGGCGGGTCGTATAGAATCGGCACGCCCGTCTCGACCGTGTGATCTATGAACAGCGGAGTCAGCTCGAAGTAGACCTCCGACATTCGCTTCAAAGTGAAATTAAGGGGCGGCACGACCGACGCGATGGCGACCGCCGTGATCGCTTTGAAATCTATTCCGGCCAGCGCGAACAGATTGCGAGCGTGTACGCCGTACTCGTCCACGGTGCGCGCCCGCGCCGTCGTCAAACGCCAGTCCGCGACCAACTCTTCGCCGTCATAGACGCCCAGCGAAGTATTCGTATTTCCCACATCAATGACAAGAAGCATAATTTGTTAAGGGATGAGGGATGAAGAGGACAGAAGGGAAACGATAACGCAATAATGAACGATGAAGTCAAAGCGCTGATGCTTTAATTCCGCGTTCATCGTTCTGCATTCATTGTTCCTTCATCCCTGCGGCCCTGCGGCCCTCATCCCTAATCCTCGTGACTTCTCCGGCGCGAATGATTCTGATTTCTCCGCCCTTTGTTTCTACACGTAAAGCGCCGTCGGGTTCAAGCCCGCGCGTTGTGCCCTCGAAGGCGTCTGCGTCGAGCGAGACGAGTACGGGCCTGCCCACGGCGTAAGACGAGCGCGCCGTCCATGCCTGAAGCGTAAGCGCCCTGCCGTCTCCTTCCTCAAGCGTTTCGTAGCGGCGGGCGATGGCGCGCAGCAAGGCTTGCAGTAAAGATTCGGCGTCGGGCGCGCTCCCCGTTAAACCTTCTATGGAGGTCGCCGTCTTAAGCAGTTCGGCCGGGAGCGCGCGATCGCTCAGGTTGATGCCGATGCCCAGAATGCAGGCGCGTCCCGCGTCGCGCGTCTCGACCGTTTCGGCCAGGATGCCTGCGAGCTTGCGCTCGCGCACAAGGATGTCGTTGGGCCACTTGATGTCCGCGCACAGCCCGCACGCTTCAAGCAGCGCATCGTGAACGGCCAGAGCGGCCATGAGCGTCAGGAGCGGCCAGGCGCTCAATTCCAGTTGCGGGCGCAGGACGGTGCTGCAATAGAGACCGGCCCCGGCGGGCGAAATCCAGGCGCGCTCGTGGCGTCCGCGCCCGGCCGTCTGCTCGCGCGCCACTATGCACAAGCCTTCGGGAGCGGCGCGGCGTGCCTGTCGCGCCGCCTCCGTATTGGTCGAAGCCAGCGACTCGAAGCGTAGAATCGTCGGGCGCAAGGTGTGGCGCTTGTTCATACTCTCAAGGCTCTTGAGTACTCGATGCTTAAAAAACGAGCGCGGTCTAACGCGGGCTCCGGGCCAACTCAAGGGCCGCACGCGCCAGGCCCACGACATGGCGATCGTAATCGCGGAATCGCTCGTCGCGCGTCTGGCCTCGCGCGTAGCGAAAATATATCTGCTGGACGACGACCGCGACCTTGAAGAGCGCGAACGTCTCGTAGAACGAGATGCCGGTAAGATCGAAGCCCGTCAGCCCTGCGTAGCGCTCGACCAGTTCGTCGCGCGTCATCCAGCCGGGCGCGGCCGTCAGAGAGCTTAATCCGCGTCGCGTCTCAGAATCACCCTGCTGCGACCAGTAGCATAGAAAGATGCCCAGATCGACGAGCGGATCTCCGACCGTGCTCATCTCCCAGTCGAGCACCGCGACGGCCCGCGACGGATCGCCGGCGTCCAGCATGACGTTATCGAGCTTGAAGTCGTTGTGAACGATGGTGGCGCGCGCGTCGGGAGTTTCAGGCGGGATGCGCTCTTGCAGCCAGAGCGCGACCTCTTCCATTTCCGGCACCTCGCTCGTCCTGGAGCGCTGCCATCGCTCCGTCCAGCCTTTGACCTGACGGGAGACGAAGCCTAT
>DASQYE010000701.1:0-5489 GCA_035639355.1 Pyrinomonadaceae bacterium | reverse complement strand
GGTCAGGATTTTTTCCATAGCAGCTTTTGGCGATTCCGAATTTGAGAGAGGAGCTTTATGGCTAAGCGCGCGTCACATACGGTCGGCCTCGACATAGGGACCAGCAAGGTGACGTGTATCGTCGGCGAGCAGGGCGACGGCGGCTTGATAGACATCGTCGGCATCGGCGAAGCGGAGGCGCGCGGCCTGCGCAAGGGCGTCATCGTCAACCCCGAGGCGGCCGTGGACGCCGTCAAGCGCGCGGTCGAGGACGCCGAGCGAATGAGCGGGCTTGAGACCGAAGAGGTCACGATCAACCTTGCGGGCTCGCACATCATGGGCTTCAACGGGCAAGCCATCGTCGCCGTCTCGGGCCGCGACCGCGAGATTACGCCCGACGATGTTCGCCGCGCCATCGATTCGGCCTGCGCCATACAGCTTCCCGCAGGCCGTGAGATAGTCGATCGACTGCCGCAGGAGTTCATCGTAGACGACCAGGACGGCATCAACGACCCCGTGGGCATGATCGGCGCGCGCCTCGCCGTCAAAGTCCACATAGTCACCAGCCCAGTGACGGCTCGCCAGAACGCCATCAACGCCGTCAATCGCGCGGGCCTGGTCGTCGCCGACATGGTGCTCGAACAACTGGCCGCCGCCGAAGCTTCTCTGACCGACGACGATAAGGAGTTCGGCGCGGCGCTCGTTGACATCGGCGCGGAGACTACCGGCCTTGTGATTTACCAGCGCGGCGCGGTGCAGCACACGGCCGTCTTTGCGCTCGGCGGCTCTCACTTCACCAACGACATAGCCTTCGGGTTGCGCACGCCCATTCCCGAGGCCGAGAAGATCAAGCGCATGGTCGGCTGCGCATCAAGCGCTTCCTTGAACGAGATGGAGCGCGGCGAGCTGGTCGAAGTCCCTTCAGTCGGAGGACGCCCCCCGCGCCAGCTCTCGCGACAGATCTTGTGCGACATCCTTCAGCCGCGCGCCGAAGAGGTCTTGATGCACGTCGCGGACGAGATCAAGGAGAGCGGTTGGGAGCGACAGCTGTCGAGCGGCGTGGTGTTGACGGGCGGCGGGGCGCTACTGGACGGGATGTGCGAGATAGCCGAGCAGGTTTTCGATGCGCCCGTGCGTCTCGGCTACCCGGAAAGAGATCGCTTCGGCGGCCTCATAGAAGATATTCAGAGCCCCGCGTGGGCGGCAGCCGCCGGGTTAGCTCTAGTCGCGCAACGCGCACAAACTGCCGAATCGCGCTCCGGCGCACGCGCGCGCGGCTCGACCGCGCGGCTGACGCATTTCGTCTCGAAATTTCGCAATCGTTTCAGTGGTATTTTTTGACAAGTTGTTGTATGCTGCCGCGCCAGCCGGCACAAGATGTAGTCCGCAATATATTGATGCCCCCGGCGCGAACAGCCCAATATAACAGCATTGCAGTGTTTCGGAGCTTCAAAGGGCTCCTCACAGAGAGGACATTAAACTATGATACCGGACGGTCGCCAACCGGGAAGCGGGATTAATATTTTCATTGATGATGATCCGCCCATCACCGGCGCACGAATCAAAGTGATCGGCATCGGTGGCGGCGGCGGCAATGCCGTCAATCGGATGATCGAGGCCGGCATCGAGGGCATCGAGTTTCTGGTCGCCAACACGGACTTGCAAGCCTTAAAGCGCAGTCGCGCGCCGATCAAGATTCAACTCGGCGGCCGTCTCACTAAGGGCCTGGGCGCGGGCGCTAACCCGAACATCGGGCGCGACGCCGCGCTCGAAGATACGGAGAAGATCATAGAAGTCCTGGAAGGCGCTGATATGGTCTTTGTGACGACCGGTTTGGGCGGCGGCACGGGAACGGGCGGAGCACCCATTATCGCCTCGCTCGCCACCGAGCTGAACGCTTTGACCGTGGCCGTCGTCACCAAACCCTTTCATTTCGAGGGACGACGGCGAATGCAGCAGGCCGAGCAGGGATTGCGCGAGCTGCGCGAGTGCGTCGATACGGTGATTACGATCCCGAACGAGCGGCTGCTTCACACCGTAGAGCGCAACGTCTCGCTTCCCGATTCGTTCAAAGTCGCCGACGACGTGCTCAGGCAGGCCGTGCAGGGCATCTCCGATCTAATCACCGTGCCGGGCCTCATCAACCTGGATTTCGCGGACGTGAAGGCGATCATGGCCGGGATGGGGCTGGCCCTGATGGGCGCAGGCCGCGCCTCTGGCGAGCACCGCGCCATGGAAGCGACGCAACAGGCCATATCCAGCCCGCTTTTGGAAGAAGCGACGATCGAGGGCGCTAAGGGCGTGCTCATCAACATCACGGGCGGGCCTGATTTGACGCTCTACGAAGTCAACGAAGCCTCTTCGATCATACGCGAGGCGGCTGACGAAGATGCCAACATCATCTTCGGCGCGGTGATAGACGAATCTCTGCGCGACGAGATGAAGATCACGGTCATCGCCACCGGCTTCGACAAGGAATCTGCGGACTCAGGGATGGCTACGTCGAGGGCCGCGATGCCGGGCTCGCCGCCCCGCTACACGCAGCATCCGGGCGACGATCTCTCGCGCTCCCCCGTCAGCTCGTCGCGCCAGGAAGACCTCGACGTGCCGACTTTCATTCGCAAGAAAGCAGACTGAAGAAGGTAAAAGGTAAAAGGCAAAAGGCAAAAGAGAGAAGCCTTGAATCTTCTTCACTTTTGCCTTTTTACTTTTACCTTTTTCAGCTTTGCCTTTTTCCTTTTAGTCGTGTAGCATAACCCGCATTCCTTGCAGGATTTTCCATTACGGGTACTTAAAGCTTCTCTCCTTGAATGGCCGCAGCCTGCGAGAGTTGTAATTGGCTTCTTCGCGCGTGACGCGCATCCGTGCCGCCGGTGCGCTTTGCATTACCGCAAAGCCATGCATATCCCTTCTTGACTCGTGGAGGTAAGAGATCACAGTGAACCGCAAACTTATACGAACAACTTTGGCAGATGTGAAAGCAAAAGGGCGCGAGAGCGTACAGCCGCGCGACCGCGCTAACGGAGGCGCAGCGCGCTCCGGTGGCGGCGACAACGCATCGCACGTGTTGCCGCGAACCAACCAACAGTCGGCAGCCTCCGCCGCCTCCGTACAGGTGCGCAAGCGTATTCCTCCCCCGCTTGAAACCAACGCGGAAATCTTCTACTACAAAAAGCAGATCGACGCGCATACGTTGATGGTGATCGTGTTGCAGGACGGCGAGGAGATAGAGGGCACAATCGAGTGGTATGACAGGGGCGCGCTCAAGGTCAATCGCAAATCGGCGCCGAACCTCCTCGTCCTCAAGCATAACGTCAAGTATATGTACAAGGCTGACGAGCGCGACGGCGAATAGCCGCGCTCGCGTCCTCGCCGGCTCTTGCAGGCCGGTGGCCGGAAGAAGTTGTCGGCCCCGGCCGGGCGCTCCCGAGGGCTTATGAACCGCGTCGAGCGATGACAGAGTTGCCCAACAGCTCCTCGCCAGTTTCGCGCAGCACGAGGCGCAGCCGGCTGCCGCGCGTCGGCATCACCATGGGAGACCCGGCAGGCATCGGGCCGGAGGTCGTCCTCAAGGCCGTCGCTGAAGAAGAGGTGCGGCGCGCCTGCACGCCCGTTATCATAGGCGACGCGCAGCTCCTGGCCCACACGGCGCGCACGCTCGACTTGCAGTGCGGCTACGACATCGTGCGGCATGATGAAAAGATGCCGGAGCGATTCAGCGGCCCCGTCATTTATCATCTGGACAATATCGGCGGACACATAGAGCCGGGGATAGAATCGGGGGCGGCTGGAAAGGCGGCGGCCGCCTACATAGAGGCCTCCGTGCGGCTGTGCGCCGCCGGCAGCATAGATGCCATCGCCACCGCTCCCATCAATAAACGAGCGCTCTTTCTGGGCGGCTACAGCTTTCCGGGCCACACGGAATTCCTTGCTCACCTGACGGGCACGGAAGAGTATGCGATGGGCTTCGTCGCTTCCAACCTGCGGATCGTGCTGCTGTCAACACACGTCCCTTTGGTCGAGGCGATACGTCTCGTCGAGCGCGAGCGATTAATTCGTGTCATCGGTCTGGCGCACCGCGAGCTGAAGCGCTGGGGCATAGAGCGCCCGCGCCTGGCCGTCGCCGCGCTCAATCCGCACGGCGCGGAGGGCGGACTGTTCGGCGTCGAGGAGGCTTCGGAGATTCTCCCCGCCGTAGAAGCCTGTCGCGCGACGGGCGATATGAACGTCAGCGGGCCGTATTCGGCCGATACGGTTTTCCTGCGCGCCTCGCGCGGTGAATTCGACGCCGTCATCGCCTGCTACCACGACCAGGCGATGATCCCCGTCAAATGTCTCTCCTTCGGCGAAGCCGTCAATATCACTCTCGGCCTGCCCTTCATACGCACCTCCGTAGATCACGGCACGGCGTTTGACATCGCGGGCAAGGGGTTGGCGGAGCATTCGAGCATGGTGGCGGCGATAGTGCTCGCGGCCGAGCTGTCTGTGCGCGCGGAGGAATCCGGCCGCGCCGTCGAAGTATGAATTTAGAGAGATTCGTAGAAAGCGTCGTCTATCTTCTCAAGCGCCGGGACTGGCATGAACGGCCCCCTCGGCTCCCTCAACGCCTCTCATTTCAACCGCGCGGAAGAACTCTTATGAATAGACGGACACCAACGCCATCGCCGCGAGTGATTCTCATGCTTGCCGTCGCAAGCCTTTGCCTGACGCTCTCGACCGGGGGCGCTTGGGGCCGAAAGGGCGAGCTGGGCGCGAAAGAGGCGCGAAGGCTTATCACGCGCATGGCTGGCATCGCTCTGCCTTCGAGCGCCGTGCAGATCAAAACCATCTCGGCGGCGGGAGCGGCGGAATGGGTCGCGCTGGTGCAGATCGAAACGGCCTTTCGCTTCGAGAGAGGTGATGACCAGAGATGGCGCATAGCGGAGATCAGGACGGGCAGCGACCGATGGGAAGACCTGGACTTGATCGCGCGCGCAGTGGTCGCCCGCGATGCCGCAGGCGCACCGGCCGCCCGTGCGAGCAGGATTGAGGCGGCGCGCACAACCGAGGCTTTGGACGCCGGAACGGCCCGAGAGATGCTGGCGCAGCTGGCCGGCATAGGATTGCCGTCCGACGCTGTGCGCGTGAAATCAGTCTCGGCGCTCTACACGTCGGCGGTGGTCGTCGCCCGTGTCACTGCCGAGTTTCGTTTCACCAGAGGCGGCGACAATAAATGGAGGGTCGCGCAGATCAGAACGCTTGAAGGCGAGTGGACGGACGTTGACGCCCTGGTACGTGCGGTCGATGACGAAAAGGCGCGGCTCGCTCGCGCCGAGCTTCAGATGTTGGCCGCCGCCCTGGACTCTTTCCGGCGCGAGCGAGGTTTCTACGTGGTGGCAAACAACTCCGGGACGCTGCTGGATCAACTCAACCCGCGCTACCTCGCGCGCGTGATTCGCCTCGATCCCTGGCGCAGGCCGTACCTGTACGAGGGCGAGCGTGACCGCTACGTGCTCGGCTCGGCGGGAGCG
>DASQYE010000700.1:0-5310 GCA_035639355.1 Pyrinomonadaceae bacterium | reverse complement strand
TGCACGTCCCATTCGCCGACCCAGAAATCGAACTGCCTGGCTTCCTGTGAATACATGCACGGCATGGTCAGCTTCTCGGCCGTCGCCACCAACTCTGGAAAACGCGCGTCCTGACGCAGGCCCGCCAGGTCCGTGTCGGTTTTCAGCAGCGCGGCTTGAGGGAATCCGGCATTGAAGGCCCTGTTCAGCCACTCGAACGCCTTATCCTTATCGTTCATTCTCGCGTAGGAAGAGGCTATGTTGTACATGGCGAGAAGATTATTTTTATTGATCGCCATCGCCTTTTGATAAGCCTCTACGGCCTGTGCATACCGGCCAAGGTTATGCAGCGCCACGCCCAGGCGATACCAGGCGCGGCCGTTCGTAGCTTCGACTTTAGTAATCCCCTCATAGGCCCGCGCGACATCGGCCCATTTCTGAGATTGGTAGAGCGCATCGGCCTCCTGTGTCGTTGCTGACGGCGACGCTGTCTGAGCGAATGCTATTGCCGGCGACGCGACCGAGAGCGCCAACACCAGCAAAGCAAGACAGGCGATACGCGACGTACGTTGTCTCATAGGGCACGATCCTTTCGTGAAGGGAAGTCTAAGGTGAACCGCAGGCTATAATGCCTGTAAATCCGCGTATAGTCTTTAAATCGACACTCAAAATTTATCAAAAGCTCTCAAAGTTTTCTTAAACGGGAGCGTAAGCCCGTGGGCGATGGCTTCGCGGTCTATAGTCTAACCGCGCGTTCGACGATTGTAGCGCCCGACAATAGAGCTAACGGGGCGCGGCCGCAACTTCCTCGCCTGAGGGTGTAGATTGCGCCCGCTTTTTTTCGCACCGCGACTGAAGTAAGATTGACGCGGCCCAGCCGAGCTGGCTTAAAAGCATAACTCTTGACGCCCGGCCCGCCCTTCTGAAAAGCGAAGTCGCTCAAAAAAAGAGAGAGTTCCCTTAAACGGGCTGCCGTCAGGCTTCGCCCGACGAATTCTTTACTATGATTAATCGCACACGCGCTTTCGTCATCCTGGCCCTGCTGCCCCTTTTCCTGGTCGCCCCCGGCGCGCGCGCGCAGCAGCCGCAGCAGCCCGGAAAAAGCATACGCGGAAGGGCGCACAGCTCTTCCGGGGACGGCGTCGCCTGGGTCGTCGTCCGTCTCTTGAGCGCGAAGGGCGAGTCCGTGACGCTGACCGTCACTAATAACGCGGGCGAGTTTATGTTTAGCGGTCTACAAGAGACAAGTTATATGGTGGTCGTCGCCGCGCCGGGCTACCAGACGGCTATCGAGAAGGTTAATTTAAACGCGGGCGCGGCCAGTCCGGGCGGCGTTCACACCGTAGACCTAAAGCTCCTGCCCGGCGGCGGCGTCTCAGCACAGCCATCCCCTCCGGCTTTTACGCAGAACGTGCCGAAGGCTGCGCGCGACGTGTTCGAGCGCGCCATGCGATTAGGGAGAGCCGGCAGGAAGGAGGTGGCCAATACGTTGATGAGTGAAGCGATCAAGATATTCCCTGACTACTTCGACGCACACTTTGCCTTGAGCAGCGAGATGGTGAAAGCGGGCCGCCTGACGGAGGCCGTCGCGGAGCTTGAGCAGGCGAGCAGGATCAATCCGAAGGATGATCGAGTATATCAATCGTTCGGAGTCATCATGATGAGGCTCAAGAGATTCGAGATTGCGGCGGCCATCTTCTCCGAAGCCGCCCGCCTCAACCCCGCCGAACCCTTGCATCCGGTGATGCGCGCCAACGCGCTGATAGATTATGCCTTCACCATAGACGCTTCCAGCTCGCGGCTAGCAGCCACGGAGCGAAGCGAGGCTCTCGATGAAGCGGAAAGAAACCTACGGCTCGCCGCCTCTAAAAACGGCAAGCATCTCTCAGAGGTACACCTACAGATGGCCAGGCTCTACCAGGAGAGGGGAGAGCGCATGCGCGCGGCCGACGAGCTGGATCAATACCTGTCGGCGGAGCCGGGCGTGCCGAACGCGGAAGAGATTCGCGCCATCATAAAAAGGCTGCGCACACCGGCGAGCCAGGCCGCGCCCCCTTCGCCGCCTCAATAGGTAAATCAGCTTCAAGAGCGCGGCGGCGCGAGCGAAAGGCGTGTACCGGACAGGTCTTTAAAGATACCCTGACGACGGGCGGCGCGGCGGGCCGATGGCGTTTGGCCTTCCGTGGCTTCTGAGCTTTTCAGATCAACTCAGACCTCTCCCGTCCAGCTCTCTTCGGCCACCTCTTTCCACCTCGCACGAATGCGGTCAAACTCCTGCTGTGAGAGCGGGCCTGCCGAGAGGAGTTCGGCATTTTCTCGCCAGCGCTCGGGTTTCGTCGTTCCAACAATGGCGGTGCTTACGCCCTCCACGCTCAGGGTGAAGCGCAGGGCGCGGCTCACAGCGTCTTTCAAATCCCCGTCTAGAAAGTTGTATCGAAGCTTATTCAGGCGTTCCCAGTAGGGAAGAACGTAATCACTCTCGGGCCGCGTCTTGCTCTTCCAGACGGCGTTGGCGATGGGTCGCTTGGCTATAACGCCCATCCCTAGTGAGCGTGCGCGCGGCAAGGTCAGATCGAGCGCCTGCTGGTCGGCGATGCTGATCGAAGTTTGCAGGGTATCGAAAGCGCCGGTCTCCACTGCGTAGAGAGCGTCGTGGCTGTCGCCGCTGTAGCCTATGAAACGTGTCTTGCCCTGCTCGCGCGCTCGCTGCAAGACCTCTATGACCTCGCCTTCGCGTAACACCTCTTCGGAACAACTGTGCAGTTGAAGGAGGTCTAGATGGTCAGTCCTCAAGCGCTGAAGGCTACGGTCTATGCTCTTTCGTAGAAGGCGCGCGTCCCAGTCCGGCAGATCGAATCCGGCGGCGTGCCCGCACTTGGTGAAAAGATAGTAATCCTTGCGCCGACCCGAAACGGCCTGGCCGATCAGCTCTTCGCTTTCCAGGTAGCACTCGGCCGTATCTATACAATTGAGCCCGGCGTCGAGCGCGTGGCCTAGCAGGCGCTCGACCGTCTTCAAAGAAGCCTGCTCGTATCCGATCTCGGAGCCGCCAAAACCGAGCACGCTCACCTCAAGCCCGGTCGCGCCGAGCCTGCGTTTCTCTATCCCTACACTCATGATTCCTCCCGCCTTAACCGAAAACTTTGTCCTCGAAAGATAATTTCCCGTCCCGTGCGCAATAGTAAGCACGACGGCACGCACATCACAAGCCGTCCGGCTCGCGCACAAAGGTAGCCGGGCAACATCCCGGTGCGATCAGGCTACTAAGCAAGGAATCGAAAGAAGGAAGGTCAATTATCTGATATGCGTGTTGGAATGTTGTCGTTAATACTGGGAGGTCTGCTCACGGCCACGTCCGCCAATGCCGGCGAGCAGGAGGCCGGGGGCCTGCTCAATCGCAGCGTCGAAGTCGGCCACACTTCATATACTTACCAGGTCTACGTCCCTAAGAGTCTGCGAGGGAAACGGAAGCTGCCTGTGATCGTTTTTCTGCACGGCATAGGCCAGCGCGGCACGGGCGGCTTTTTGCCTACGGAAGGGACTGCCGCCGCCATCGGGAGGCACTATCTGGAACAAGTCCCAGCCATCGTCGTACTGCCGCAATGCAGAAGGGGAAGCTACTGGTCAGACCCGTCTATGGACGAGATGGTGATGGGGGCGATAGACAAAACGGTCTCAGAGTTCGGCGCAGACCCGGAAAGGTTGTACTTGGCGGGAGTTTCGATGGGCGGCTTCGGCACTTGGCATCTGGCGTCACAGCATCCGGGCAGGTTCGCCGCTCTCGTTTCGATCTGCGGCGGGAGCCCTTTGCGCGACGGTGATCGCTTCGCGAGCGTGGCGCGCAGGATAGGGCAAACGCCCGCATGGCTCTTTCACGGAACCGAGGACAGGGTCGTGCCCGTCAGCGAATCGCGCCAGATGGTTGACGCGCTCAAGGCCGTTAAGGGGAACGTCCGTTACAGCGAGTATGAGGGCGTCGGGCATAGGGTATGGCTCAACGCGCTGGCCGAGAAGGAGCTGCTGCCGTGGCTGCTCGCGCAGCGTCTCAAAGCCGGATCGTAAAGCGAAGCAGTACGGAAGCAGAGAGTTATCTTTACCGGCGGCGCGTCTTCAAAAGGAGAGAAGCCGTATCGAAGACGGGGCGTAGCTCTTCCAGAACCGGCGCGCCTTACTGTATTCGTCAAAGCACCCCGGTTCGCCCGGCCAGGCTGGCGACGACCGTAATCGGCTCGGTCGGATTAACTGGCTTCGCGACGTGAATCTGGTAGCCCGATATGAGAGCGCGCACACGGTCTTCCTCCCTGGCGTAGGCGGTCAGGGCCGCCGCCGGCGTGCGCCCTCCGCGCTCGGCCGGAAGCGAGCGCACTTTTCTGATGAAAGAATATCCGTCCTCGCCCGGCATACCGATGTCGCAAACCATCACGTCCGGCCCTTCACGTTCAAGAAACAAAAGCCCCTCGGCCGCCGAAGTGGCCGGTATGACGCGCGCGCCGCAGTTTGTCAGCAGCACGACCAGAAGATCGCGCGTATCCGCTTCGTCATCTACGATCAGAACTTTTAAGTCTTGGAGCCTGGGCGGCGTGGACTCGAAGGCGGAAGCGGCGCTGCGGGCGGTCGGGTGAACGCGCCGGGCTGCCGTCCCGTTATCGGGCTCGGTACGAACTGGCAGCAGCGGCAGCGTCACTGTGAAGGTGGCCCCCAGTCCTTCGCCGGGGCTTGTGACGTGAACCGCGCCGCCGTGCAGCTCCACCAGCTGGCGGACGATGTCGAGCCCGAGCCCTAGCCCGCCGTGAGTGCGCGTGATGGTCTGGTCGGCCTGACGAAAGCGGTCGAAGACGTGCGGCAGGAATTCCGCAGCGATGCCCTTACCCGTATCGCTGACTACGATCTCGACGTGAGAGTTGACGCGCTCAAGCCTGACCTCGACGCTCCCGCCCTTGGGCGTGAACTTGATAGCGTTCGAGAGTAGATTCCATACGACCTGCTGCAAGCGGTCAGGGTCTCCGGAGACTGGGCCGGCCGCCGGATCGAGTAAGGTACGAAGGCGAATCGCCTTGGCGTCGGCCGCCGGTTGCAAGGAGTCGGCCGCGGCCCTGATGACTCCGCCCAGATCGACGGCGCGCACGTCCAGCCTGAGCTTGCCCGTGATGACGCGCGAGATGTCCAGCAGGTCGTCAATCAGCTGCGTCTGCGAATGGGCGTTGCGCTGTATGGTTTCAAGAGCCCGCGCGAAGTTCTTTTCATCGAGCTGTCCGCCGCGCATCAGGTGCGTCCATCCCATGATGGCCGTCATCGGCGTGCGCAATTCATGCGAGAGCGTGGCCAGGAACT
>DASQYE010000699.1:0-6795 GCA_035639355.1 Pyrinomonadaceae bacterium | reverse complement strand
CTCGTCTATGAAGGTGCGTCCCACTTCGCGCTTATCGACGACGGCCGCGCGCTCGCCGTCCAGTTCCAGCACGTCGCCGTTTTCGATCAGGATGATATTCTCTTCCGCATAGCCCAGGTGATTCTTGACGAACTCTTTGTGGCGGAAGAGCATGCGATATTCGCCGTGAATCGGGACGACGAACTTCGGCCTGACCGCCTCCGTCATGATCTTTATGTCTTCCTGCGAGGCGTGGCCGCTGACGTGAATCAAGCGACGCTTCTCCTCTATGATGTTAGCGCCGCGCTTGTAGATACAGCCTATGAGACGCGAGATGGCGCGCTCGTTGCCCGGAATGATGCGCGCCGAGAGCACAACCGTATCGCCCTCTTCGATGGTCAGCCCCTTGTAGCTCTGCGTCGCCATCTGCGAAAGGGCCGCGCGCGGTTCTCCCTGCGAGCCGGTGACGAGAAATACTATCTCGTCCTCGTCCATACGCTTCGTGTCATTCAGAGAAACCATCAGCCCGTCAGGAATGTCCAGGTAGCCCAGGCGGTCGGCGATCTCCACGTTCTTCTGCATCGAGCGGCCGAGCACGCAGACCTTGCGGCCGTACTGCTGCGCCACGTCCAGGACGATCTGCAAGCGATGAATCGAAGAGGCGAAGGCCGCGACGATGATGCGCCCCTTGGACTCGTCAAAAATCTCCTCGAAGGCGGGAATCACGGCGCGTTCCGAAGGCGTGCGTCCGGGCACGGTCGCGTTGGTCGAATCCGAGAGCAGCGCCAGCACGCCCTCCTGTCCGTAGCGACGCAGCGTGCGCAGGTCGATCGGCTCGCCGATGACGGGCGTCTCGTCCACCTTGTAATCGCCCGTATGAATGATCGTTCCCACGGGCGTCGTGATGGCCAGCGAGAAACAGTCCACGAGCGAGTGCGAAACGCGTATGAACTCGACCTTAAAGTAGCCTAGCTCGACGACATCGCGCGGCTCGACGCGATGAATTAATACGTCGTCCAACAGCTCGTGCTCGGCCAGCTTGCTTTCCGCCAGCCCGACCGTGAAATGCGAGGCGTAGACGGGGACGTTGAATTTTTTCAGGATATAGGGGAGCGCGCCGAGGTGGTCTTCGTGCCCGTGCGTCAGGATGATGGCCGTGATCTGGTCCCTGTACTCTTCCAGGAAATCGAAGTCGGGAACGGACACGTCCACGCCGTAGGCGCTCTCTTCAGGAAAACCCATGCCGGCGTCCAGGATGAGCATCTCATCGGCATAACGCACGGCCATACAATTCATCCCGAACTCGCCGATGCCGCCGAGCGGAATGATCTCTAAAACATTACCCACTGTGATTTTTTACTCTACTCTCCAAAAAGAGCCCGGTGAATCCCTAGTCGCATTCGCCGGGCGAAATTAAGCCCAACAGTATAACATAGGATGGCCCGCTTTCACTTGCAGGGCTTCATCTAGAAGAAGGACTCGAAGCTTCGGGGGCGCTTGCCTCGATTATGCGCGCAAGTCCGGCCCACTCTTCGAGCGTCAGCGTCTCCGCTCGACGCACGGGGGCGAGTTGGGCCCTTTCGAGCAACTGGTGCGCGCCGCCGGCCTTTTCGATCCGTGAGCGCAGCCCCGCGGGCGCGCCACGCAGGTTATTGAAGATCGTCTTGCGCTTTTGGGCGAATCCGGCGCTGACCAGCCGGCGAAAGAGCGCTTCGTCTTCGACCCCCACGGCCGTAGAGGGACGCACGCTCAAGCGCACGACCGTGCTCCAGACTTTCGGCACGGGACGAAACGAGTCTGGCGCGACATCAAAGAGCGCCTCCGCTTCGCAATAAGCCTCGACCAGCACGGAGAGGTAGCCGCGCTCGCTTGAGCCGGGCCGCGCCGTGATGCGCTCGACCACCTCGCGTTGCAGCATCAGTATCATCTCTCGGATGCAGGCGCGCTGCTCTATCAATCTTTGCAGGATGGCGGTCGAGATGTAGTAAGGAAGATTGGCGACCACTCGTGCGCGAGTGAAGGGCGCGACGAGCGCGCACAAATCGGTCGTGAGCGCGTCGGCTTCGACTAGATGAAAATTGGCGCACGCGCGGAAGCGCTCGCCTAGGAGCGGGACTAGCTCACGGTCAAGCTCTACGGCGACGACGCGGCGAGCGCGCTCGACGAGGCGCGAAGTCAGCTCCCCGCGTCCGGGGCCGATCTCTATGATCGCTTCGTCGCCGCGCGGCCCTAGCGCCCCTACGATGCGCTCGACGACGCGCTCGTCAACGAGAAAGTTTTGCCCCAGGCTCTTTTTCGCGCGCGTCCGGCGAAAAGATGCGGGATGAGTAATAAGAGACGGCCCGTTTTTCTTTTCTTCCTCCCTCATCCCTCATCCTTGTCGGGATAGCCCGTCACTTCCATGTCCGGCCCGTGCCGCTTAAACTCCACGTCGCGGAGTCTGAGGGCGTCGGCGATGCTTTGAGCGCCCGTGCCTGCGACCGAGGCGGGCGCGTCGCAGCCCCCTATAATCAGGGGCGCGATGAAGAAGCTCACCTTGTCTACGAGGCCGGCGTCCAGGAATGCGCCCGCCACGCTCGCGCCGCCCTCGACCAGCACGCTTTGAATGGAACGCCCCCCCAGCTCCGCCAGCACACGCGCGAGGTCGGGCCTATCGCCGCTCTCACGTATGACCACGACGCCCCGGCTCTCAAGGGCTTTCAGAGTGGAAGCGTCTGCGCGCTCGGAAGCAAAGACTAGCACGGGCGCGTCGCGCGCCGTCAACGCGAGCTGCGAATCGGGCGACAGGCGCAGATTTGAGTCAAGCACGATGCGCTTGAGCGCGAGCCTTCGGGGGCGACCCGAGCGGTCGGTGAGCAAAGGGTTGTCGGCGATGGCCGTGCCGGCTCCTATCAGTATGGCGTCGTATTCGTGGCGCAATTCGTGTACGCGGGCGCGCGACTCCTCGCCTGTGATCCAGCGCGAGTCGCCCGTGCGCGTGGCCGTTCGCCCGTCGAGCGAAGTGGCCAGCTTGAGATGAACGAAGGGACGCGCCCGTCGCATGAAGTGAATATACTTTTCGTTGAGTCGCGCGGCCTCGCGCGCCAACAGCCCCGTGTGCACGGCGATGCCGGAGGCGCGCAGATGCGCGAACCCTTTGCCTGAGACTTTCGGGTTGGGGTCTTCTATGGGCGCGACGACGCGCTCGACACCGGCGCGTAGAAGGGCGTCCGTGCAGGGCGGCGTTCGTCCGTGATGCGCGTGCGGCTCAAGGGAGACGTAAGCGGTAGCCCCCCTGGCTCTCGTCCCTGCCTCTTCGAGCGCCAGCGTCTCGGCATGCTTGACGCGCTCGTATAGATAAAAGCCCTCGCCCGCGATCTCCCCACGCCGGTCTGCGATGACGCAGCCTACGAGCGGACTCGGGCTGACCTGTCCCGTGCCCTCGGCGGCGAGCGCGAGAGCGCGACTCATCATCCGCCGGTCGGTCTCGCCGAAGGCTTCAAAGCTCGCGCCAGCCGCCGCTTCTTCATCATCCGGCCTCAACGGTTCCTCTTAGTCGAACAGGCTATTGACATATTGTTTTGGATCGAACTCTACGAGGTCGTCAACCTTCTCGCCGATACCGGCGTAACGTATCGGCAGGTTAAGCTCTTTGGCGATGGCGACGGCGATGCCGCCCTTGGCTGTGCCGTCCAGCTTGGTCAGAACAATGCCGGTCACGCCCGCGACCTTCAGGAATTGTCGCGCCTGTTCGAGCCCGTTCTGTCCCGTCACGGCGTCTACGACGAGCAGGGTCTCGTGCGGCGCGCCCTCGACCTCCCGGCCAGCAACGCGCTTCATCTTTTCCAGCTCGGCCATCAGGTTCGATTTGTTGTGAAGGCGTCCGGCCGTATCTATGATAAGCACGTCGGAGCTGCGCGCCTTTGCGGCTTTCAGAGAATCGAAGAGCACGGCAGCAGGGTCGGTTCCCTGCTTCTGTTGAATGAGGGGGACGCCCGTGCGCTCGGCCCAGATGGCAAGCTGGTCTGAGGCGGCGGCGCGAAAAGTATCTGCGGCGCAGATCAGAACGTCGTTGCCTTCGGCCTTGATGCGCTGCGCGAGCTTGCCTATGGTCGTCGTCTTGCCGACGCCGTTGACGCCCACGACCATCATCACGTAAGGCGATATATTCTCAGGCACACTCGTCTCCGAAGTGACGCCCTGGCGCTCCGATGCTTTGAGAATCGAAAGCAGCTCGGTCTTGATCGCCTGCTTCAACGCCTCTATGTCGTTGATCTGCTGGCGAGCTATGCCGCGCCGTATCGTTTCCAGGATGTGCAGCGTCGTCGGCACGCCGATGTCGGCCGCGATCAGCGCCTCTTCAAGCTCGTCCAAAAGCGCCGCGTCGATCTGCTTGCGTCCCTGGAAGACCGTGTCGATCTTTTCTGATAAGGATTCGCGCGTGGCGGCGACGGCGCGACGGAATCGCGTGCTGAACTCCTGTTCGAGCGCGGCCTCCTCGGCCTGTAGCTCTTCTATGGAGCGATCGAGGCCGAGGATGGAGGTCGTGAAAGGCGAGCGCGACGGCACGGGCACGGCTCGCGCAGCCGGTTTGACGGGCTCGCGCCCGGCAGGCTCGCTCGCGGGCGGCGGAGCCAACGGCCGAGGGCTTTCGGTGATCGACTGCGTCTCGCGCGCGGGCGGAGGCGTCGGCGCTGCTCCGGTCGGCACGGGCGCGAGCGAAGGGGGCGATGGGCCCAACTGCTCGGCGTTCTCGGCCGGCGACGGTGCGGCGGGCGCTTGAAGCCCCGCATCCGCATCGAGCTGCGGCGCTTCTTCTTCGACGGGACGAGCGGGCAATGGCTCGTTCAGTCCGAGCGTGATGAAGCGGTCTTTATTTTTGCGTTTCCAGAATGGCATGGATGAATCTTACTAGCCTTACGAATATTTTCCAGGGCGCTTGCGCGAGCGATTATAAACGCAACGGCCGCAACGCGACAAAAGCGGTTCAAGGGCCGCAATGAATTAAAGCGAAGACGGGTGGGAATCGAATCGGGTCTTCGCGGCAGACCTTCGCGGCCGTCGCGCAGACGTGATGCTACGTCTTGAAGGCACATTCAAGACGTGTAGAGGGAGGCACGAGCTTAGAGTCTGGGCTTAGAGTCCGTTCGCGCTATTCCGTATTCGGACTCTTCTCTTCCTTGATCTCTTCGCTGTCGGGATTTTCCTGGCCCGGTACGAGCGACCCCGTCGGTTTCTCGCCTTCGATTTTTTCGCTGGGGCTCTTTTCAACCGCCGGACGCTGTTCCTGGTCTGATGCTTTACCCTGTCCCTGATTCACGCTCATGATAATCTCCTTCTACGCCGCTTTAACCCGCGCATAATAATTTCGGTTTCACCTGCCGCACACATGATCGGTTTAGATGTCCGGCATCGAACCCTTAAAGCGAAGCGGCGCACCGGCCGCGCCCGCATGCATGTTTGCCTTTGGTGAATACGGGGTAATATACATGCCCCGTGTCGCTAATACCAAACCGAGGGAGGTGGCCTAATGCCGTGCAAAGCGCAGGCGGCAGCCCGGAATCCTTTGTGATGCCGTGCTGCCGCAGATGTGTTGAGCTTGGTTTAGCGTGTCAGGTGACAGGGACGCTTTCGGGCGAGAGCGCCGGCTGATCTGTGGCGGGAGGGTTTGAGGCTACGGGCTCCTTGACGCGCCGCTTGAGACGCACGGAGCCGGGGCGTATCTGTCCGGACTCGCAGGCGGCTACGAGCGAGGCGACGACGCGCTCGTCATAGCGCGTGCCGACGAAGCTCTTGATGCGCGCGACCGCGTCATCGAAGTTCATAGCGCGCTGGTACGGACGATCCGTGGTCATCGCGTCGAAGGTGTCTGCGACCGAGACGATGCGGGCCATCAAAGGAATCTCGTCGCCCTTGAGGCCCTGCGGGTAGCCTCCGCCGTTGACCATCTCGTGATGCATGTACATGCCCGGCAGAAACTCTTTCATCGCCGGTATCTGCGACATGATCTTATAGCCCTTCTTCGGATGCTCCTTCATGATGATGAACTCTTCATCGGTCAGGGCGGCCGGTTTTTTCAGGATGTTATCGTCAATGCCTATCTTTCCAACGTCGTGCAGGAGGGCGCTGATCCTGATCTTTTCAATCTCCTCGTCGTCGAGGTCGAGGCCCTGGGCTATCGCTATGGAGAACCGCGCGACGCGCTCCGAATGGCCGCGCGTGTAGGGGTCTTTGCCGTCGATGGCGGCGGCGAGCGCCTTGACCGTGCCCAGAAACAGCTCGCGGTTTTCGGCGGCCGAACGCTGTAGGTCGCTGATGAAGCGCTCGATCCTGTCGGTCATCAGATTAAAGGACGAGCCCAGGTCGCCCAGCTCCGTGCGGCTCGTGACGGCGATGCGCTGCGAAAAATCTCCGCTCGCGATGCGGTGCGCCCCGGCGGCCAACTCCTGCACGGGCTGCGTCAACTTTTTGGCGAAGTAGTAACCGATCAGCAGCGCGAAGATGGACGCCAGCAAGCTGATGTACAAAATCTGGCGGCGCATGTCCGTGACGGAGGCCAGCGCCGCGTGTTCGTCCTGTATGGCGATCACGCCCAGGCGCGAGGCTACGTCCAACTCGGCCGTCGCATAGGAGCCGAGCATTTCGACCTTTCGTCCGTCGCGCTCGGCCGTAAAGGGAGCGAGCGCCGACTGCACCTGCGTCCCGGTCTCCTGCCAGTCCTGCACGACCTTCAGATCGGTCATAGGCCGTTCCGTAAAGGCAACCCTCTCGTCCGGGTGGGCCACTGCGCGGCCCTCCTTGTCAACCACGAAGACCACGGGCAATCCGGCATCCAGC
>DASQYE010000698.1:0-5729 GCA_035639355.1 Pyrinomonadaceae bacterium | reverse complement strand
AGAATATAGAGAAACCACACCAGTTCTATTTAACTTGCGAGAGAGAGAGGAGCGCCGCGACCGCCGTGGCGCTCCTCTCTTCTTTTCATTCCGAGGGTGCGGCTGTTACCATTGTGCCCCGGCGGAAAATCAGCTCAAAGGATTTTTAACGAGAGTGCCAGCACCCAACATCGAAACCATCGTCAATCTTGCCAAGCGGCGCGGCTTCGTCTTCCCCTCATCGGATATTTACGGCGGACTAAGCTCGGCCTGGGATTTCGGCCCGCTCGGCGCGGAGCTCTCCAACAACGTCAAGCAGGCCTGGTGGCGCTGGATAGTACACGAGCGCGACGACATGGAGGGCATAGACTCTTCCATCATCCAGAATCGCCTGGTCTGGAAGTATTCAGGCCACGAGGAGACCTTCAGCGACCCGCTTGTGGACTGCCGCGAATGTAAGACTCGCCTGCGCGCGGATAAGTTGGAACCGTCCGAAGATGCAAAATCAGTGGGCTTCGGTGCGACCGGAGAAACAATTAGCACCGGGTTGTTCAAATGCCCGAATTGTGGCTCGAAAGACCTGACCGAGCCGCGCCCCTTCAACCTGATGTTTCGCACCACGGTCGGCGCAGCCGCCGAAGAAGACGACCCGACGGCGCTCGCTTACCTGCGGCCCGAGACGGCGCAGGGCATCTTCATCAATTTCCTGAAGGTGCAGACGACCATGCGGCGAAAGATTCCTTTCGGCATCGCTCAGATCGGAAAATCCTTTCGCAACGAAGTGACGCCCGGCAACTTTATCTTTCGCACGCGCGAGTTCGAGCAGATGGAGATGGAATACTTCGTTCGTCCGGGCGAGGACGAAAGGGTGCACCAGGAATGGATCGACAACTGCTTCAACTGGTATCTGGGCCTCGGGCTCTCGGCCGATAATCTGCGTCTCTACGAGCAGCCCAGAGAGGAGTTGGCCCACTACGCCAAGCGCACCGTTGACATTCACTATCGCTTCTTCCCGGAGCGCAGGGAAGAGGAGCGGCAATGGGACGAGCTGATGGGCATCGCAAACCGCACGGACTTCGATCTCAAGGCGCATTCGAAGAAGCCTGAGGACGGGGAGGGGAAACGTCTCAACCCGGATTCGACCGAAGACCTCTCCTATTTCGACGAGGCGACCAAGGAGCGTTTTTACCCTTACGTCATAGAGCCGGCCGCAGGCGTAAATCGTTCCGTGCTCGCTTTCCTGATGGACGCCTATTCTGAGAAGACCAACGACACGGGCGAAAAGCGCGTCGTGCTTAAACTGCATCCTGATTTAGCTCCGATCAAGGCGGCGATCCTTCCGCTCGCCAGAAACAGGCCGGAGCTAGTCGGCATGGCCAAAGCCATCAAACGCTCGCTGCAACCGCAGCTTCGCGCCGTTTACGACGACACGGGCGGCATCGGCAAGCTCTACGCGCGCCAGGACGAAATCGGGACGCCCTTCTGCGTCACGGTCGATCATAAATCGCTCGAAGACGAGGCCGTCACCGTGCGCGACCGCGACACCTGGGAACAGGCAAGGGTTAAGGTCGCAGACCTGCCGCAACATTTGCTGGCAAGATTGAAAGGCGGCCCGCCGACAAACGGATGAGACCCATCTCTTCCTTGACTTGTCGCTCGCCGCTCGTCACTGTTTTAAGATGCCAATCGTTAAAAAGCGTAATCAGCAGCAGCAGACCGAATCGCGGCTGCTGCTCGAATCGGACGAGCCCGTAGAGCTGCCGCCCGCCGAGGTTGAAGACACGGCTGTGCTCGTGCAGTTCGAGAAGTTCAAGCCCTACGTCCCGGAGCTTCTTGAAGCGTTGCGCGCAGGCGTGACCGCCGTGCCCGTGCCCGTGATGCTGGACGGCTCGACCTTCGTCGTGCACGGCGAGACGCGCACCTTCTGGGTCAAGCTCTGGCACGCCGGCCTCTCCGATATGACGCGCATAGAGCGCGTGCAGGTCATCAGCTGCCTGCCCTCTACGCGCGGCGTCTCAATCATCGTCGAGACCCGCGACGACGACGAGGATGATGAAGAGGACGAGCCCGTTTATTCCGACGACGAGGAAGATTGAGCCGCCGCCCGCAGGCCCGCGCCGCTCTTTTCGATGCCGACTCACGTTCCGGAAAAAGTAATCAGGCTGGCGGAAGCAGTCCGCGACGCGGGTGGGCGTGCGCTGCTGGTCGGCGGCTGCGTGCGTGATCCGCTGATGGGCCGCGACCCTAAAGATTGGGACGTGGAGGTCTTCAACCTCGAGCCCGCGCTGCTCAGGCGACTTCTGGACGAGTTCGGACAGGTGAACGCCGTCGGCGAAGCCTTCACCGTCTATAAGATCGGCCCGGACCTAGATGTCTCGCTGCCTCGCCGCGAGCGCAAGCAGGGGCGCGGCCATCGCGCCTTCGTCGTCGAGGGCGATCCCGCGATGAGCTTTGAAGAGGCTGCGCGGCGGCGCGATTTTACGATCAACGCTATTCTTCAAGACCCGCTCACGGGCCGGATTATCGATCCCTACCACGGACGCGAAGACATTGTGCAGGGAATCCTTCGCGCCGTCTCCGCCGAGACGTTTGCCGAAGACTCTCTGCGCGTGCTTCGCGCCGCGCAGTTCGCCGCCCGCTTCGAGTTCCGTATCGAGCCGCAAACCGTAGAGCTATGCCGCCGCATCGACCTCTCGGATTTGCCGCGCGAGCGCATTTGGGGAGAGATGGAAAAGCTGCTGCTGCACGCCCGCCGTCCCTCCATCGGATTCCAATGGCTGGTAGAGCTTGGCGCGCTTCCTCAGCTTTTCCCGGAACTGGCGGCCCTGATCGGCGTCCCGCAATCCGAGGCATGGCATCCCGAAGGCCCTGTTGACGTTCATACCTGGCTCACGGTAGACCGCGCGCGCGAGCTTGTTGACGACCTGCCGTATGCCAAACAAGTCGCGGTCATGCTCGGGGCGCTCTGCCACGACCTGGGCAAGCCCGCGACGACCGAGTTCATAGACGGGCACTGGCGCTCGCGCGGGCACGATACCGCCGGCCTTGGGCCAACGGAGTCGCTGCTCGACCGGCTCAACATACACACGCTCGACGGTTACGACGTGCGCGCGCAAACCTTAGCGCTTGTGCAACACCATTTGAAGCCGGGCGAGTTCTATAACAAGCGCGACGAGATCGGGGAGGGAGCGTTTCGCCGCCTCGCTCGTAAGTGCGAGCTTGAGCTTTTGTACCGCGTGGCGCGCGCCGATACATTGGGACGCAACGCTCCCTGGGTTCCGCCGGAGAAGTGGTACGACGCCGCGCCGCAGGAATGGTTCATCGCGCGCGCCCGAGAACTGGCCGTTGAACGCCAGGCCCCGAAAAATATCTTGATGGGCCGGCATCTGCTGGAGCTGGGCTTGAAGCCTTCGCCCCTGATAGGCGAGATCATCGCCGCCGTCTACGAGATGCAGCTCGACGGGCGCGTGCGCAATCTGGAAGAAGCGAAGGAAGCGGCCCGCCGAATCATCCTTGGTCGAGAGCCTTGAAGCTCTCCAACGCCGGACGCGACGCGGGGCTTCGTTCCGAAGCTATGCGCGAGGGAAGGCGCTGAATGACTTGACCCGTGCGCGGTCTATGGATGGCGACTTTCATGCGGAAGCGGGGCTGTTGTAAGATGCAACGCTTGCAACCGCATCCAACCATTACAATGAATAATTCAGGGCGCGTGAGGCTTTCAAAGAGAGGACGCGCGCGCTCGGTTCCAACTATTCCCCACCATCGAGGAAGAATCTGACATGATCGAATTTGAATTGACCGAAGACCACAGGGCCATCAGCCAGACCGTGCGCGACTTTGCGCAAAGGGAGGTCGCCCCCCGTATCAAGGAGCTGGACGAAAAGCAGCAGTTCGATCGTTCCATCCTGGATAAGATGGCCGAGCTTAACCTCTTAGGCGTCTGCATCCCCGAAGAATATGGCGGGGCGGGCTTCGACTACATCTCGCTCGGGCTCGTCTGCGAAGAATTGGAAGCCGTTGACACTTTCATGCGCGTGATTATGAGCGTGCATACGGGTCTCAACAGCCTGACGCTCTACAGTTGGGGAACCGAAGAGCAGAAGCGCAAGTACCTTGTGCCGCAGGCCAGGGGCGAGAAGATTGCGACCTACGGCTTGACGGAGCCGGGCGCGGGCTCCGACGTGGTCGGAGGGCGTTCTACGGCCAGGCGCGAGGGCGACGAATACGTTCTCAACGGCGAGAAGATGTGGATCAGCCTCGCCGGAGACGTGGCCGACAATTTTCTTTTCTTCTGCTGGACGGACGAAGAGAAGCGCCGCAAGCGCGACCACACGGGAATGTCCTGCTTCATCGTCGAGCGCGGGATGAAGGGTTTTTCTTCCGGCACGATTCACGGCAAGATGGGCATACGGGCGGGAAACACAGGCTATTTCGCTCTCGATAATGTGCGCGTTCCCGCAGAGAACCTGTTGGGCGAAGAGGGCGAGGGCTTCAAGATCGCTATGTTCGCCCTGGAGCAGGGACGTTTTACTGTCGCGGCGGGCGCGACCGGAATCATACGCGCCTCGCGCGACGCCTCAATCGCTTACGCGCTCGAACGCGAGACGTTCGGCACCAAGATCGCCAATCACCAACTCGTCAAGCAGAAGATCGCCGAGATGGAGGCCGACTACCAGATGTCGCATCTGCTGTGGCTGCGCGCTGGATACTTAAAAAATGTAGGTAAGATGAATGCCAAGGAGACCAGCCTGGCGAAGTGGCAGGCGACCGTCAGAAGCGAGAAGGCCGCTTCGATGGCCATTGAGATACACGGCGCAAACGGCTACTCGAACGACTATCCCGTAGAGAGATACCTGCGCAACTGCAAGGCGGCGATCATCTACGAAGGCACGCGCGATATTCACACGCTGATGCAGGCCGACTGGGCGCTAGGGTTCAAGAAAGAGAAGGCGGCTCGTAAGACCCTGCCGCCATGGCGTCCGGCCGAATCACGCGAATCGGTGGCAGCAGATTGAAGCTGCGATGCAAAAAGCAGACAGCCCGTGAGCCCTTTTAAAGCACACGGGCTGTCTGCTTCTGCGAGCGCTCAATTTTCAGTGAGCGCCAAGCGCATTAAGGAATGAGGAATACGTCCCACGCCCAGCGGTTGACCTTAGAGCCTCTGGCGTCGCTCACCTTCGCCCTGTAGCGAAAGCGGTTGCCATGCTCATCCGTGCGCTTTGACTCCCTGTAGCCGAGGCTGATCGCCGTCACGTTCAGCTCCGCCAGTGTATGCAATTCTTCCGGCTCGCTCAGACCGTTGTGATTCGTGTCCCGCCACAGACGCAAGCCGGTATAAACCAGATCGCGGTCGTCAATGACTGAGTCGCCGTTACCGCCAGCCTCAGGCTTGTCGTATTCGGCGAGTGCAAGGTAGCCATTCATGTCTTCGCCCGGTGGGGGCTCGGGCTGCGGGGTGAAATTGCCGAACAGTTCCGCGCCGTTGTCTATCGTTGAGTTGCCGTTGCGGTCGAGCGCAAGCCAAGCGTCGTCTGCGCCCGGCGCTGTCCAGGACAATCGTTCCGGCCAGCCGTCGTTGTCCAGGTCGAATAGGACGCCGCCGCTATTGTCGGTCAGTTCATAGCCGTCGCCCACGGTATCAATCACGATGGGGCAGAGGCCGAAGCGGCACTCGCAGAACTCCCACCACCAACTCCAGCCCGACGGGCAAGTTTTACGAATACATCGCTCCGGTGTCGGCGTGGGAGTTG
>DASQYE010000697.1:0-2745 GCA_035639355.1 Pyrinomonadaceae bacterium | reverse complement strand
CTGGCCTTCCTGGTTTTGCAGCGGGCGCTCTCGCGCGCGCAGGTCATCAGTAAACAGGATTACGCGCGGCTCGCGCTCTACAGCCTGCTCGGCGTCGTGCTCAACCAGCTACTATTCGTCAAGGGGCTCTCGCTCACCTCTTCCGTAATCAATGCGACGCTGATCGGCACGACCATCCCCGTCTTCACCCTGCTCGTCGGCATTACGCTCGGCTACGACGCCGTCTCGTTTCGCAAAGCCCTGGGGATCATCGTCGCCGCAGCCGGCGTCATCTACCTGGTCGATCCCATGCGCGCCGACTTCTCAAGCGCCAAGACGGTCGGAAATCTTTTGCTGGTCGCCAACTCCCTCTCCTACGGCGCGTACATAGCCATCTCTAAGGACATACTGAAACGCTACGGCGCGCTGACTGTCATCACCTGGATATTCGTTTTCGGCAGCCTCGTCACTATTCCCGTGGGCGTCTACGGTCTCGCAAGCACTCCGTTGGAGACGGCCGGAGTGGGCGTTTGGCTAGCCGTCCTGTACATCATCCTAGCGCCGACCGTGGGCGCTTATTACCTGAACGCGTGGGCCCTACAGCGCGTCGCTCCGAGCACGGTGGCCGTCTATATTTATCTACAGCCATTGATCGCCTTCGCGCTCGCCCCGCTCATCCTGGGCGAAAGCTGGAGCTCTCGGACGTGGCTCGCATCGCTTTTGATCTTCGCAGGGGTCGCCGTCGTCACCTGGCGCGTGCGCGACTCCGTCATCGAAGAGGTCTCGGAACACCCGGACGCGCTCGGTCATTGAACAGTGTGGCCCTGTTGGTTGATAATTCTTCGGCATGACGCCGACGACCAGAGTCACGAAGGAATCTTCACATGCGGCGCGAGAAGAGGCCGCGAAGACCTCTGCGGCGCGTCTCTCGATGATGGCCGCAGGCTTTCTCATCCTGCTGAAGACCGCGACGGGCTTTCTCACGGGCTCGATCAGCGTCTGGGCCTCTCTGATAGATTCGGCGATGGACATATTCGCCTCGGCCATCAACCTGATCGCCGTGCGTGCCGCCGCGCGTCCCGCAGACGAGGATCACGCCTACGGTCACGGCAAAGCGGAATCTCTCGCCGGGCTCTTCCAATCGCTCGTGATCGCCGCCTCGGGCGCTTTCCTGATCTACGAAGCGACGCGCAGATTGGCCCAGCCGCACCGGACGAGCCAGGAATGGATCGGGATTATGACGATGCTGGTCGCCATCATGGTCAGCGTCGCGCTCGTCCGCAGGCTCCGTCGAGTGGCACGCGAAACGGAATCGCTCGCGCTGCGCTCCGACGCCATACACTACGCTTCCGACATCTTCACCAATTCGGGCGCGCTCCTAGCCCTGCTGATCGTCGTGCTGACCGGCTGGCAGATGGCCGACCCGCTGATCTCCATCATGATCGCGATATACATTCTATGGTCTGCCGTCGGCGTCGGTCGCGAGTCCATGGATGTCCTGATGGATCGCCGCCTGCCGTTGGACATAGACGAACGCATCGCATCTGTAGTCAGTCGTTATCGCGACCGGGGCGTGCTCGGCTTTCACGACCTGCGCACGCGCCGCTCCGGCTCGCAGAAATTCATAGACCTGCATCTGGAAGTCGAACGTGACAAGCGGCTGGAAGAGGCGCACGACCTGACCGTCCAGGTGCTGCGCGCCATAGAGGCCGAGATACCTCGCTCGCGCGTACACATTCACACCGATCCGGGATGAAGGCATGAAATAGTTTAGATGCTGTTAAAGCGTTATTATCGTGAGTGCGCCCCGATCACTCGCTGATTTCGGAATCATCCGTGAGGCTGCCGAATAATACTCCATTTTCGCGTATGATCCGGAATCTACAGGTTTAATTTTGTAGTCAACTATTCTATGGAAATGAACATGAAGAAGATACCCATTCTGATTTGCATTGACGTAGAGCCAGATAAGCGCGCCCCTGCCCCAAACGTTCTAAAAGATTGGGTCGGATTTGAACAGTCCTTCGAATTCTACAGTGAGCTCAGGCCACGCCTGGAAAGGGCGACGCGCTCGCCGGTGCATTTCTCCTGGTTTTTTCGAATGGACTCACAGATTCAGTTTGTCTATGGAGACCCCGCCTGGGGGGTGAGACGCTACGGCAGGTTGATTGAGGAATTGGAAAAAGCGGGCGACGAGCTTGGGTTACATACTCATGCATGGCGATGGGATGAGGATACGGCTCGATGGTTTGCGGATATGAGAGATCAGCAATGGGTGGATCATTGCGTCCGTATGAGTTTCGAGGCATTCCAGAAATGTTTCAATCGGCCCTGCCTGTCTTTTCGGTTTGGCGATAGCTGGATAAACAACAAAACCCTAGACCTCATAGAGAGGCTGGGGGCGCGCTTTGATTTGACCCTGGAGCCGGGGTTGAAAAGGCTTTTGATCCCGGAGCACTTCGTTGGCTCCGCTCCTGACTTTACCCGCGTCCCGCAACGGCCATACCATCCCTCTAAGCTTGATTTCAGAAAACGCGGCACCTGGTGGAAACGAGGCCTGTGGATGATACCCCTGAGCACAGGCGATATGGATTGCGCATTAACGCCATTGAATCGAAACGGTGTGAAAAGCGGTTCGAGCATGAAGAGTCCGGGAGAACTCCGGGCTCGAGAGAGCGCCGGTATAACCGATCAAAATTCTGCTTACGAGGGCTATCTTGATCGAGTTGACTGCCAGATCATCGCGGGCTGGGCCTATGATGCAAC
>DASQYE010000696.1:0-3767 GCA_035639355.1 Pyrinomonadaceae bacterium | reverse complement strand
TTTGCCCTCGGTCTCGCCCTTCTCGACATACTCCTTGGTGCGCGCCGTGGATTTGAGGATTTCGATGGCGGCGACGCGGCCCCGTTCGTCTGCGCGCGGTATCAGCCGCTGCGAGACGATGTAGCGAAAAGACTGCGCGATACGCTTGCGGATAGCGCCCTCTTCATTTTTCGGAAAGACGCCGATGATGCGGTCTACGGTCTTGGAAGCGTCTATGGTGTGCAGCGTGGAGAGGACGAGGTGGCCCGTCTCGGCCGCTTCGAGCGCGACCTCTATCGTCTCCCGGTCACGCATCTCGCCGACCAGAATCACCTTCGGGGCCTGGCGCAGCGCAGCGCGCAAAGCGAGCGCGAAGTCTGGCGTGTCGGAATGCAGCTCTCGCTGGTGAACCGTAGAGCTTTTGTGCTGGTGCAGAAACTCTATGGGGTCTTCGATGGTTACTATGTGATAGAACTTGGTCTCGTTGATGAGGTCTATGATGGCGGCCAGGGTAGAGCTTTTGCCCGATCCGGTCGGCCCCGTGACGAGCACGATACCGTTTTTAATCTCCGCGATATCTCGGAGCTGCGGCGGGAGGTCGAAGTCCTCGAAGCGCGGCGGGCGCGAAGGGATCACGCGCATGACTATGGCGTGCGTGCCGCGCTGCATGAAGATGTTGACGCGAAAACGCGACAGCCCCGGCGCGCTGAAAGACAGATCGGCCGAACCGTTCTTCTCAAGGTTGAGGGCCGCCTGCTCGTGATTGCCTATAATCAGCTTGCTGATGCTGGCGGTGTGCGCGGGCGTCAGCTTTTCCAGTCCAGGCGTCACGACGGGCTGTAGTTTCCCGACCAGCTCGACCTGCGGAGGGCGGCCGGGCGAAAAGATGAGATCGCTGACCTTATCGGAAACGCTCAGCATAACTTTGAGCGTGAGGAGCAGATTCGGCGGCGTTCCCTGCGGCGCGCCAGGCGTCGCCGTCGCCGGAGGAGGAGGAGGAGTTTTAGGTTGTTGTGTACTCATATAAAGGCAGTGATAAGTGACAAGTGACGAGAGACAAGTTAAAAGCTTAATCGAGGCTCGTCACTTGCCACTCCTCACTTGTCACTGTTCTCTTAGTGCGTCAGCGCGTAGACGATGATGTTGACGCCGAAGCGCGTGTTGTCATGGGTAGCGAATCGCTTGTTTGTCCAGTCGTAGTTCCATTCACAGCCGTAGTCTTTGTTGGAGTAGAGCACGCTGATGCGACCGTCAATCTCTATCGCCTTCAGGTAGTCGTGAACCAGATCGTCGCCCCAGCCGTTCAACTCGTGCGAGGTCGCGGGCGCGCCGTCTGGAAACTCGAAGAAGGCGCGGTAGAGCGGATGCCGGTTCGGCAGCTTGCGAAGAACCTCTTCGGGATGATCCAGGACGGCCTTGATCTCGGTCTCGAAGGTCTTGGCGAACGTGCCGTCTATGTCGTGGTTGCAGTCGTCTACGAAGAGGAAGCCGCCCTGCCTGAGATAGCGGCGCAGGTTCGCGCGCTCCGCTTCCGAGAAGCGAACGAGCTTATTGCCGGTCAGGTACAGAAAAGGGTAGTCCGAGATGGCGGGCGAGCCCACGTCCACTATGCGCTCGTTCGGATCGACGCGCACCGAAGTGTATTCGACCAGCGAGTTCAACAGGTTCGAGGGCATCTTCGGATCGGCGTCCCAGTTGCCGGATCGGTAGCGCAGGCGCGCAAAGGTGAACCCGCCGACGGCGCTCAGAGGGCGGCGCGCCGTAGCGGCCGGGGCGAGCGCTTTTCCCAGCCCCCCGCCCTTGAGCGAGGCGGCGGCGGCCGTGGCAGCCGTCGCGGCGACCAGCGAGCTGCGGACAAATGTGCGACGATTCATGTCTGATTCACCTCCGGTTTATCTCTTATTCGTCAGGGGGGCCGTCAAAGTTTCAGTACGGGTTCGTGACCGAAAATAAATCTCCCGAGCGAACAACCGCAACATAAAAAGCGTACATCAAAATGGATGCAAGACGGGGACGCCCCTGTCGTTCAAGAGACGGCCCCGAACCTTTCACGAAAGAGAGGCGCTAAAAGTTATGGCAACATACAGAGACCCTGTGCGATGCTTTGCTCCGCTGGAAGTCATTGAGCGCCTGCTGGAAATTCGTGCCGAAGCGGGCCACTCGCCCGCCCTGTTTCTCCTCTCGCCCGATGATTTGGTGGCGTATCTGGACGCATACGGTTTTGACGTTTACGCTTTTTCCGACTCCGAAGCCGCATTTCACTTCGGGGATTACCGCGCGCCACTCGCGCCGGGTGGCGACCACGCGCATAATTCATTGACGACGCACTAAAGTTTTACAAACTCTTTACAATTTACCAAGGCGGCGGGCGCGTGCTCAGAGAAGTGTTTGAGGCGCGCCTTTCGTTTTTCTTCAATAATTGGCCTTGATGATGAAAAAGGTCATATCGTCGTGCGAGCCGCGCCCGTCCGTCCAGCGAAGTATGTCCGCGTAAATCAGATCGATCAGCGCGCGGGCGCTCGAATTGCGCCCCTCGCGCACTATATTCTCCAAACGCTCGCGCCCGTACTCCTCGCCCCTGGCGTTTTGCGCCTCCGTCGCCCCGTCCGTGTAGAGGAGCAGAGTCTGGCCCGTCTCGATCGGCAGGTAATACTCGTAATAGCGCGTCGCCCTGAACATGCCGAGGGGCAGTCCGCCGCGCTCTATGAAGCGCGCCGTGCCGTCCGCGTCCATCAAGAGCGGCGGATTGTGGCCGGCGTTGGTATAGGCCAGCGTCTTGTTCGAGGCGTCGAGCACGGCGTAGAAGGCCGTCACAAACTGGTTGCGCTCGATCGATTCCCAGAGCAGGTAGTTGACCTTCGACATGGAGATGTGCGGCGCATAGCCTATGTGAATCGCGGCGCGAAGGCTGGCGCGCAGGAACGCCATCAGAAGGGCCGCCGGCACTCCCTTGCCCGAAACGTCCGCGATGACGATGCCTATCTGGTCTTCATAGATGCTGACCCAGTCGTAGTAATCGCCCGAAACCTCCTCGGTCGAGAAGTTGTAGGCGCAAATGTCGAAGCCCGCGAGCTGCGGGTCGGAGGCCGGGAGCAACTCAAGCTGTACCTCGCGCGCGACTTCGAGTTGTCCTTCGAGCCGCTTCTTTTCGATCAACTGCTCGTGGAGCATCACTTTCTCGATGATGATCGCCACCTGCGAGGCGAGCAGCAAGAGCATCTGCAAGTCGTCATCCGTGTAAGCATTCAGCTGATCGCTTTCGAGATCGAAAACGCCTATCACCTCGTTATTGGAGATGATGGGGGCGACCATCTCGGAGAGCGTTTCGGGGCGCGCGTTGACGTAGCGCGGATCGTTACGCACGTCGGGCGAGATGATGGGCTCGCCCGTGACGGCAACAAGACCTATGATGCCTTCGCCCATCTTGAGACGCACGTCACGCAATTCGTCTACGTCGTAGCCGCGCAAAGCCTCCGTCCGAAAAACACAGGTTGATTCTGTCACCTCTCCCGCGCTATTCCGGCGCTTATCGCATTTGATGATGTAGATCCCGGCGGCATCGTAAGGGATCAGCGAGTCGAGCGTATCCATCACCAGGTTCAAGACTTCTTGTAGATTCAAAGAGCTGCTGATCTTCTTGGTAATATCCAAGAGCAGGCGCAGCTTGTCCGCCACCGTCAGACCCATTATCGGCGCTACAGCCTCTTTTGTCCGCTCGACCATAATATTTTCTTACCGGCTCACGCCTCTCTGCAAATTGATTCAAGCGAGGGCCAGGCGCTTGATTA
>DASQYE010000695.1:0-2935 GCA_035639355.1 Pyrinomonadaceae bacterium | reverse complement strand
CGAAGGATTGGCCGGAACCTTCTCAACTCTAATAAAATGCTTAATAGCCGAGCGGTTTCAAGTTGCGATCACACGTTGCGCATCGCGCAGGCCCGGAGCATCGCCCGGTGCGACCTGTTCAATGTCGGGCTGTTCCGGGCTGATGCGGATACAGGCCGCAAAATGATTGAGTTTGATCTCCGCGAGCGGGGGCACAACCTCTTTACATGCTTGAATTGCATAAGGGCAGCGGGTATGAAAACGGCATCCCTGCGGGGGATTGATCGGCGACGGCACGTCGCCTTCGAGCACAATACGCTGGCGCGTCGCCTCGACGGCAGGGTCCGGGACGGGGACGGCGGAGATCAAAGCACGTGTATAGGGCATCAACGGATCGTCGTAGATGGTCTTGGCGTCGGCGATCTCGACGAGCTTGCCCAGATACATCACGGCGACCCGGTCGGAGACGTGGCGTATGGCTCTTAAATCATGTGAGATAAAGAGATAGGTCAAGTTCTTGCTGCGCTGTAGGCGTTCCATCAGGTTCATGATCTGCGCCTGTATGGAGACATCCAGGGCCGAGATCGGCTCGTCTGCGACGATAAAGTCGGGGTTGACGGCCAGCGCTCGGGCGATTCCGATTCTCTGGCGCTGCCCGCCTGAGAACTCGTGCGGAAAACGCTTGATGAAACGCTTGTTGAGGCCGACGGTCTCCATCAACTCCTGCACGAGGCGGTCTGTCTCGTGGCCGCGCGCGAGGCGGAAAGTCTCAATCGGCTCGCCTATGATCTGCCCGACCGTCATGCGCGGGTTCAGCGAGGCGTAGGGGTCTTGAAAGATCATCTGTAGGTGCCGCCGCTGCTCGCGCATCTCTCGCTGGGAGAGGTGCGCCAGGTCGTGCCCGCGAAAGAGCACCTGCCCGCCCGTCGGCTCGGTCAAGCGTAGCAGTGCGCGCCCGAGCGTCGATTTGCCGCAGCCGGATTCCCCCACCAGGCCGAGGGTTTCGCCCGGATAGATGTCTATAGTCACGCCGTCCACGGCCTTGACGACGCGCTTGACGGGGCTTCCGCCCATCAGCTTATCCCAGACCGTTCCGCCGCCGAGCTTGAAATGGACTTTGAGGTCGCGGATGGCGATCAAAGGCCCTTCGTCGTGACCGCGCTCAAGCGGCGGCGGCATGTCAACGGTCATCGCTGGTGTCGGTTGTGTGCTCATCTAAGGGTTCCCCGCCTGCTGCTGCTGCTCTGTATCGGCGGCGGCCGGTTTTCGTCCCGCGCGCTCGTCGCGCTCCCTACAGGAAGCGCCGTAGACCTCTTCCGCGAAATGGCAGAGCGAATGATGGTCGCGTGTCAGGGCGACGAAGGGGGGAAACTCCCTGCGGCAAATCTCTTCGGCGCGCTCGCAGCGCGGAGCGAAGGGACAGCCCGGCGGAAGATGCGCCACGTCGGGCGGGAGTCCGGGTATCTGGTAGAGAGCGCCCTGCTCCGACGTGGGGTCGGGCACGGAGCGCAGCAAGCCTTTGGTGTAAGGGTTGCCGGGACAGCTGAAAAGCTCGGAAGTGCGCGCCTGCTCGAAGACCTTTCCGGCGTACATCACAAGGATGTGATCGGTCATGCCGGCCACCACCCCGAGATCGTGCGTAATCAGAATCACGCTCGTCCCTGTCTCCTGCTTGAGCTTCTTTATCAGCTCAAGTATCTGCGCCTGTATGGTCACGTCTAGCGCCGTTGTCGGCTCGTCCGCGATCAGCAACTCGGGCTCGCAGGACAAGGCCATGGCGATCATCACGCGCTGGCGCATTCCGCCCGAGAACTCGTGCGGGTAGCTGTCAACTCGCGCTCGCGCTTCGGGGATGCCGACCATCTCAAGCATCTTGATGGCGTGCTCGTAAGCCTGATCTTTCGAGTAGCCCAGATGCAGCCGTGTCAGTTCCATCAACTGCTTGGAGATGCGCATGAAGGGATTGAGCGAGGTCATCGGGTCTTGAAAAATCATCGCGATCCGTTTGCCGCGAATCTTGCGTATCTCGTCCTGCGGCAGCGAGAGAATATCCAGGCCGTCGAAGATGATCTCGCCCGAGACTATTTTGCCGGGCGGGTCTGGTATCAATCGAATGATGGAGAGGTTGGTGACGGACTTGCCGGAGCCCGACTCGCCCACGATGCCTAGCGTCTCGCCGCGCTTCAACTCGAACTCGATCCCGTCAACGGCCTTCACCAAGCCGTCTTCCGTGCCGAAATAGGTTCTGAGGTCTCTGACCTCTAAAATGTTTCCGTTCCGACTCATAAGAATTCAGTTTTTAGTGACGAGTAGCAAGTGACGAGCCTGGACTAGGTTTTTAACTTGTCACTTGTCACTCCTGACTGTCCCTTTTTCACACTTTTCGCATCTGCGGATCGAGCGCGTCGCGCAGGCCGTCGCCGACAAAGTTGAGACTGAAGAGCGTGAGCGCCATCGTCACGCCGGGAAAGATAATCATCCAGGGGAAGATAGCCATGTTCTGCGCGCCCTCGGCGGCCAGCGTGCCCCAGGACGAGAGCGGGGCCTGCACTCCTAGGCCCAGGTAGCTCAGGAACGCTTCCTGCAACATCACAGAAGGGATGGTCAGCGTCGCGTAAACTATCACCGGCCCGAGCGTGTTCGGGACCAGGTGGCGGAAGATTATTTTCCAGGTCGAGACGCCGATGGAGCGCGCCGCCTCCACAAATTCCTGGTTCTTTAACGACAGCACCTGTCCGCGCACGATGCGCGCCATCGTCAGCCACGAAACGGCCCCGAGGGCCGCAAACAGCAGGAATAAACTCTTCTCGAAAAGGGCCAGCAATACGATGACGAGCATCATGTAGGGAATGGCGAAGAGTATGTCCACGATGCGCATCATCAGGTTATCGAGCCTGCCGCCGATGTAGCCGGCGAAAGCGCCGTAGGTAACGCCGATCACCAAGGATACCGCCGT
>DASQYE010000694.1:0-4417 GCA_035639355.1 Pyrinomonadaceae bacterium | reverse complement strand
AGTTTAACTCGGATATCGTCTGGAAGTTCGACATGATGGAGGAGGTCGGCACGCTTCCGCACAATCTGGCCAACTCTTCGCCCGTCTCTTACGGCGACATAGTCTTCGTCAGCACTTCAAACGGACAGGACGAAAGCCACGTCAATATCCCCGCGCCGAAAGCGCCCGCGATCATCGCCGTCAACAAAAAGACGGGCAAGCTCATCTGGGAGGACAATTCGCCGGGCGACCGAATCCTGCACGGGCAGTGGTCTACTCCGACCGTAGGCCGGATAGGCGGCGTCGATCAGGTCATCATGGGCCAGGGCGACGGGCGCGTGCGCGCCTACGAAGCCCAGACGGGAAAAAAGCTATGGGAGTTCGACACCAACCCTAAGGATTCCGTCTGGCCCAAGACGCGCAACGAGATCATCTCGACGCCCGTCATCTACGAAGACAAGGTCTATATAGCCAACGGCCAGGACCCGGAGCACGGCGAGGGCGTAGGCCACATGTACTGCATAGACGCAACAAAACGCGGCGACATCACACAGACCGGCCTCGTCTGGCACTACGATAAGATACGCCGGTCGATCTCGACTCCGGCGATCCGCGACGGCCTGGTCTACGAGCCGGATTTTAGCGGCTTCCTTCATTGTCTGGACGCTAAGACGGGACAGGTCTACTGGACACACGATATGTTCGCGGCCGTGTGGGGCTCGCCGCTCCTCGTGGATGGAAAGCTATATCTCGGCGACGAGGATGGCTATGTGGTCATCATGCAGGCCGGGAAGGTGAAGAAAGTCCTGGCGGAGATGAACATGGGAAGCTCCGTTTACAGCACGCCGGTTCCGGCCAACGGCGTTCTTTTCATCAGCAATCGAAATCAGCTTTTCGCTTTATCCGCCGGCGCGACGGCAGCGCCCCCGAAAGCCGCCGCCGCATCGCCAAAATAATTTCCCAGGTCAAAAAATGATGAAACGCATTCTACCTATACTCTTCTGTCTCTGTTTTATGGCCGCGAGCGCCCGCGCGCAGAACTGGCCCTCGTTCCGAGGCGATAACGCTTCGGGCATCGCCGACGGCCACAAAACGCCCGTCAGCTGGGAACTGGAAAAATCCCGCAACATCGCCTGGAAGATTCCTATCCCAGGTCTCTCGCACGCGAGCCCAATCGTCTGGGGCAACCGCATCTTCGTCATCACAGCCATCGGCGCGACCAACGCTACATTCAAACCCAAAGACAGAGGCATAGGCCTGGCCGACGATAATGCGAAGCATACGTGGCGCATCTACTGCCTGGACAAAGCGACGGGGCGCGTCATCTGGGAGCGGACGGCTTACGAAGGTGTGCCGAGGGCCAAGCGACACGTCAAGGCGAGCCAGGCCAATGCGACGCCAGCGACCGACGGCAAGTACGTCGTGGCGCTTTTCGGCTCGGAAGGATTGGCCTGCTACGACATGGACGGCAAGCTCGTCTGGAAACAGGATTTGGGAATTCTCAATCCCGGATACGCCGGTATGCCGGACTCCGAATGGGGGCATTCCAGCTCGCCCATCATTTACAGGAATCTTGTCATCGTTCAAGCGGACGGCCAGAAACAGTCATTCATAGCCGCTTACAATCTGCGCGACGGAAAACAGGTCTGGCGAGTCGAGCGTGGAGAGCTGCCCAGTTGGGGCACTCCCGTCATTTACGAGGGCAAGACTCGCACGGAGTTAATCAGCGACGCGGGCCGCTACGCGCGCGGCTATGACCCTATGACGGGAAAGGAACTTTGGCGATTCTCCCAAAACGAGATTCAAGTGAAAATGCCAGCGCCCGTCATCGCGCACGATCTGATCTACATTACGGGCGGCAATCCTGCGGGCAGCCCCATATACGTTTTTCGTCCCGGCGCGACGGGCGACATCTCTTTGAAAGCGGGAGAAGAGACGAATCAATACCTGGCCTGGCGGCTCAGTCGCGGAAGCTCCTACACGGGAACGCCGCTCGTCTACGGCGATTATCTTTACATCTCGGCCGACAGCGGAGTCTTGAGCGCCTACAATGCCAGGACGGGCGAGCGCATCTACCAGGAACGCCTCCCAAGCTCGTTTAGCGCGTCGCCCGTCGCCGCCGACGGTAAACTTTACCTGGCGAGCGAAGACGGGGAGGTGTTCGTCGTCCGGGCCGGGCCGAAGTTCGAGCTGCTGGCGACAAACGCTATGGGCGAAGCCCTGATGGCGACGCCCGCCATCTCCGACGGAATTATAATCCTGCGATCACAGAGCTACGTCTACGCCATAGCCGAGCGCGCCGGGGCTCAGCCCAAGAAGAACGATTAACCGAAAACAGTGCTTGAAGCTTTCGATTTTCAATCCCGCACGCGCCTGCGTTTCGGCACGGGTGCGTTTGACGACCTGGGCCGGCTGGCGCGCGAGGAGCTTGGTTTCAAGCGCACGTTGCTGGTCGCGGACGGCCGCATGGTCGCTGCCGGGTACGTCGAGCGCGCGCGCGAGCTTTTGACAGGGGAGCGCATAGAGGTCTTCGCCTTTCACGATTTCGATGTCAACCCGGACGCTTCGATGGTCGAGGCCGGTCGCTGCTTCGGCGCGCCGCTTCATATCGATTCGATCATAGGCTTGGGCGGCGGAAGCTCACTGGACTGCGCCAAGGGCATCAACTTTCTTCTGACGAACGGCGGGCGGATAGAGGATTACAGGGGGTACGGTAAGGCGCGTAAACCCATGCTGCCGATGATAGGAATCCCGACGACAGCCGGGACGGGCAGCGAGGCGCAAAGCTACGCTTTAATCGCGGACGCGCAGACCCACGCGAAGATGGCCTGCGGCGCTCCGGGCGCTGCCTTCCGCGTGGCGATTCTAGACCCGTCTCTGACCGTCTCTCAGCCCGCGACTGTAACGGCCGCCACGGGCTTCGACGCCATAGCCCATGCGGTCGAGACGTTCGTCACTACGAAACGTAACCCCATGTCGGAGATTTTTTCGCGCGAGGCGTGGCGGCTGCTCGAAGGGAATTACGAGCGCGTGCTCGCAGAGCCCAATGATCTCGCGGCACGCGGCGCGATGCAGTTCGGCGCTTACCTCGCCGGTCTGGCGATAGAGAATTCGATGCTCGGCGCAACCCACGCCTGCGCCAATCCGCTCACGGCGCGCTACGGCGCGACTCACGGCGTAGCCATCGCCATGCTCTTGCCGTCGGTCGTGCGCTGGAATGCCCCTCGCGCAGGCTGCCGTTATGCGGAGCTATTGCGCGCTTCGCATCACACGTATGACGGCGAGCCGGGCGAAGCATTGGCCCGCAGGCTGGAAGAGTTGTCACATGCGGGAGGTCTCGGCCTGGGCCTTGAGGGTGTGGGAGTGCGTAGAAGCGACCTCGCGTCCCTGGCCGAAGATGCCGCCAAGGAGTGGACGGGCCGGTACAATCCAAGGCCCTTCGATGTCGCGGGAGCTTTAGAGGTCTACGAGTCGGCATACAGAGGGACGAGGTGAAAGAGAGAAATGAGGACTCAAAGGTTTGCTGCGCATCCTCCGTGCGCAGGTTTCTTAGCTCTACTCCTGTTGCTCGCCTTTCATCTTTTCGCGCGCACGGCTTTGGCCCAGTGGGCCGTGCCCGACGCCTGGCCGCAGTTTCGCGGCAACCAGCTGTTGACGGGCGTGTCGAAATCCGACGTGCCGAAAAACGTAAGGCTACTGTGGACGTATGAGGCTGGCGAGTCCATAGAATCTTCGGCGGCGATAGCGGACGGGACTGTCTTCGTCGGCACGCAGAAGGGCGAGCTGATCGCGGTCGATCTCGAAAGCGGGCGGCTTCGCTGGAAGTACAACGCGGCGAAGGAGGGCATAGGAGAATCGTCGCCCGGCGTCAGCGGCGGCGTGGTCTACGTGGGCGACCTCGCGGGAGTCCTTCATGCCGTCGGCGCGGGCGACGGACGACCGCTCTGGACGTTTAAGACCGCAGGCGAGATCAAATCATCGCCCGTCATCGTCGGCGATAGAGTCCTCATAGGCTCCTACGACCAGCATCTCTATTGCCTATCGGCGGCGCGCGGAGAACTCCTTTGGAAGCTCAAGACCAACGGGCCCGTTCACAGTACGGGCGGCGTCTCGGGCGGCCTGATCTTCATCGCCGGCTGCGATGAAATCTTTCGCGCCGTGCGCATCGCGGACGGACGCGAGGCTTTCTCCGTAGCATCGGGCGCGTATACTGGCGCGAGCCCTGCGTTGATGGAGGGAAGCGCCTTCTACGGCACGTTCAATAACGAGGTGTTGGGCGTCAGCCTCGCGGCGCGGCGCATCCGCTGGCGCTATCAACATCCGCAGCGCAGGTTTCCTTACTACTCGTCGGCGGCAGTCGTCGAAGGCCGTGTCGTCGTCGGCGGCCGCGATAAGATGGTTCACTGCATCAACGCCGTGTCGGGCAAAAGCATCTGGA
>DASQYE010000693.1:0-5288 GCA_035639355.1 Pyrinomonadaceae bacterium | reverse complement strand
TGCTGGCGCAGGCCGCCCCTGCTGTTGTATAACTACTACCGCAGTCGTAGTCGAACAGGGCACGGGCGGGTGAGCAAATCAGTTGAAGGCCGTCTCCCCGGCTGAGTGGTGAAGTGAAAGCCGCTTTCCTGTTTACAAGGGGATGCCGGAGCCGGATTTGACATCCGAGCCGAAGCGAGTAGAAGGGTGAGCGCGCAACTTAGCGCCCGACCGAGAACCGGCCCGCCCAGGCGTTACGTCCATTTTCAGGAACCATTTTGAATAGACCGGAGAGCATCTCCAGCGCTTCAGGCGCTCTTGAAACCATCGCCGTGCTTGGTGCGGGCACAATGGGTCACGGCATTGCTCAGGTGGCCGCCGCCTCCGGCTTTCGCGTCATCCTGCGCGATGTTGACCGCGAACGCCTCGCGCACGCCATCAGTTCAATCGAGCGCAATCTGGCCAAAGGCATCCAGCGCGCGAAGCTGACAGAGGACGAGCGAGACCAGACGCTTCAGCGCATACGCGGCACCGTTCACTTGTCGGAGACGGCCGCTGCCGATCTCTTCGTAGAGGCCGCGCCCGAAGTGCTGGAATTGAAGCGGGAGATACTGGGCGAAGTCGAATCGCTATCAAGTCGGCCATTCATCTTTGCCACCAACACCTCATCGCTCTCAATCACGGAAATCGCTAAAGGGGCGCGCCGCCCCGAGCGCGTGATCGGGATGCACTTCTTCAACCCTGTACACATCATGCGCCTGGTGGAGATCGTGATCGGCGCGGAAACGAGCCCGGAGACGGTCGAAGCTGTGCGCGAGGTCTCGCGCCGCATGAGGAAAGAGCCGATCACGGTCAGGGATGTGCCCGGCTTTGCGTCCAGCCGCCTGGGCGTCGCGCTCGGGCTCGAAGCCATGCGGATGCTTGAGCAGGGCGTGGCCAGCGCAAAGGACATAGACACGGCGATGGAGCTGGGCTACAACCACCCCATGGGCCCACTGCGGCTGACCGACCTGGTCGGCCTGGACGTGCGCCTGGCGATAGCTGAGTATCTGCACAAGGCGCTGGGTGCCGATACGTTTCGACCTCCGGAGATTTTGCAGCGCATGGTCTCGGAAGGAAAGCTCGGCAAAAAGAGCGGCGAGGGCTTTTATAAGTGGGATGAGGAGCCGGAAAGCTTGCGGCGCGCCAGTTCTTCCTGAAACTGAACTCAAAGGGTTTTGTGACAAATCTTATGAGCACGCCTTATAACGAAGAGAAACGCTTTGCGCTGCGCATGGCGATGCGCCTGCCCATCGTTGTTTCCGGGCGCAGCGAAGACGGGGCGGCGTGGAGCGAGCCGACAGAAACCGACGACATCTCGACCTCCGGCGCGCTCTTTCATCTCAATCAAAAAGTGAATCGCGGCGAGCGGCTGTACCTGAGAGCGCACCGCCCGGACGGCGCACCCATCGAAGTCACGGCGATGGTCGTGCGCGTCGCCCCGGCCATCTACGGCACGGCGCGCGTCGGCGTCCAGATCAGCGAGCCGACCGAGAACTGGCTGCGCCTGTTCGTCTCCTGGGTCGCGGACGAACAGCCCACCACTTCCGAAAACGACTTATGAAGCAGTGACAAGTGACGAGTGAAGAGTGACAAGCTTAGGTCTTGTTCCTGCTTGTCACTCTTCACTGAGGTAAAGTTATGCAGCAATCGTACGAGACGCTTATCGTCGAACGGCGCAATCGCGTCGCCTTAATCACAATCAACCGCCCTGAAAAAAGGAACGCGCTCAATATACGGACGCGACAGGAAGGCGCTGCCGCTCTTGACGAGCTGCGCGAAGACGATTCGGTCGGTGTGGTCGTCTTCACGGGCGCGGGCGACAAGGCGTTCATCGCCGGCGCTGACATAGCGGAGTTCGCCGGCCGCACGGCCATCACGCAGCGCGACGTTATGCTCGGCCGCTCGCTCTTCACCGCCATAGATGCTTTCCCGAAACCCGTGATCGCGATGGTCAACGGTTACTGCCTGGGCGGCGGATGCGAACTGGCGCTCGCCTGCGACCTGCGCATAGCGAGCGAGACGGCCTCCTTCGGTCAGCCCGAAATCAACCTCGGCATCATACCGGGCGGCGGCGGCACGCAACGCCTGACGCGCCTCATCGGCGAAGGCAAAGCGATGGAGCTGATCCTGACGGGCGACATCATCGATGCGCGCACGGCCTTCAATCTGGGCCTGGTCAACATGGTCGTCCCCGCCGCAGACCTTGAAGGCAGGACGATGGAGCTGGCCAATCGCATCGCCGAGAAGAGCCCCATCGCTCTGCGCATGGCAAAGGAAGCGGTCAAGGCCGCCTCGCGCTCCAATCTGGACGAGGGACTGCGCCGCGAAGTAGACCTCTTCGCGCTCTGCTTTTCGAGCGAGGACAAGGACGAAGGAGTCCTTGCCTTTCTGGAAAAACGCAAGCCCGCGTTCAAGGGAAAATGATTCGATTTCAGATTTCAGATTTTGGATTTTAGATTGGGACTGCGTATTAGAGTCTTGAACCTGAGATCATCACTCTCTATTTAATCCAAAATCTAAAATCCAAAATCTGAAATGGTTCGAGTCATCGCTTTCATCGTCGGACTCGCCCTGGCCGTGGCGGGCGGCGTTATCGCCTATCGCGCGCTCTTTCTTGAGCCGAGCGCGGCCATCGTCATCACCAGCACGGACGTTCGCGAAGTCCCCAACACCCTGCGCGTTGCAACCGGCCTCTTGATGCTCGTCGTCGGCGCGACTCTGGCAATCTTCGCGGCCCGCCGCAAACCTCATTGAGGCGCGCTTGACTCGCTTTCACGCGCTACGTTACTCTTTCCGTTCGTCACACAAATCGTGACCTGAACCTATACGCGCGGGGCCGTAGCTCAGCTGGGAGAGCGCATGACTGGCAGTCATGAGGTCAGGGGTTCGATCCCCCTCGGCTCCACCAACAATTTTAAGGGTTTGCGGGCAGTCGGGCGGCTGCCCGTAACTGTTTTTAAATGCCCGTGGCGTGCCTCTTGGTCGCCTCCGTTGGGCGCGCGTGTCTCCAGATTCTTCCCATGCATATTCTATCCGTCGAAGCGATCAGTAAGAATTACGGGTTCAAACCGTTATTTGAGAATGTAAGCCTCGGGCTGGATTCGAGCGACCGTGTTGGGGTGGTTGGCGTTAACGGTTCGGGGAAGACCACTTTTCTGCGCCTCATCGCGGGAGAGGAGAAGCCGGACGCGGGCCGTATAGTATTCGCCGAAGGCGTGTCGGTCGGCTATCTGCCGCAGAACCCGCGCTTCGAGCCGGAGCAGACCGTGCTGGACGCCATTTTTGCAGCCAGTGATGCCGGCATGAGATTGTTGCTCGATTACGAGCGCGCGTGTCAGGAACTGGGGAGAGACGAAGCGGACGAGCAACGCCTGCTGAAGCGTGTGTCAGAGTTGGCCCACCGGTTGGAGGCTTCCGGCGCGTGGGAATTGGAGACCAACGCGAGGATGGTCTTGAGCAGGCTGGGTATTCAGGACACAGCTGCCCGAATGGGTACGCTCTCCGGCGGGCAGCGAAAGCGTATCGCACTGGCTCGCGCCCTCGTCGCAAACCCCCAGCTATTGATCCTGGATGAGCCGACCAACCATCTTGATGCCGAAACCATCACCTGGCTCGAAGCATATCTGGGGCGCTATCGTGGCGCGCTGCTGCTCGTGACACACGACCGTTATTTTCTTGACCGCGTTACGGGCCGAATCCTGGAGATTGATCGGGGCGCGGTGCAGGCGTTTGAGGGCAATTACGCATACTACCTGGAAAAGAAAGAAGAGCAGGAGCGAGCGCGCGCCGCCGAAGGACAGAAGCGAGAGATGCTAATCAGGCGCGAGCTAGAATGGCTGCGGCGCGGGGCGAAGGCTCGCACCAGAAAGTCAAAGGCTCGCATAGACCGCGCCGAAAGCTTGATGGCCGGGCCCAGGGAGGCCACCAGGGCCGAGCTGGATATATCCGTCCAATCAAGCCGTATCGGAAAGAAGATTCTGGTAATGCGCGACATCACTAAAGCTTATGATGGGCGCGTATTGATACGAAATTTCAGCTACACGCTGAAACCCCTCGATCGCATCGGCATCATCGGCCCGAACGGGGCGGGCAAGACTACTCTGCTTGAGATCGTCACGGGGCGAGTGGCGGCCGACAGCGGCACTCTTGAGGTGGGCCAGACGGTTCGCTTCGGGTACTACGATCAGGAGAACCGCACTCTGGACGAGGGGCAGCGGGTCATAGACTATGTTCGGGAGGTTGCCGAACGGATCGCTTCGGCTGACGGCGCGTCGATTACCGCGAGCCAGATGCTCGAAAAGTTTCTCTTTACGGGTGCGATGCAGTACGCGCCCATAGCAAAGCTGTCGGGCGGCGAGCGAAGGCGGCTCTATTTGCTGCGGGTGTTGATGAATGCTCCGAACGTTTTGCTCCTGGACGAGCCGACCAACGATCTTGATATTCCAACTATGTTGACGCTGGAAGACTACCTTGACGGCTTTGGCGGCTGCCTGATCGTCGTCAGCCATGACAGGTACTTTCTTGATCGCACGGTGGAGCATGTCTTTCGCTTCGAGGATGACGGATGCGTGCGACAGTATCCGGGAAACTATTCCGCTTTTCTGGAAGCCCGCCGCAAGGAGGAGGGCGAGGCAGTTCCCTTAAGGAGCGAAACCGCCGTCAGACGCGCTGGACAGGAGACGGCGAAGAAGCCTACGGCCAAACGCAAGCTAACGTTCAAAGAGCAGAAAGAGCTAAAGGAGCTGGAGGCGCGCATACAGGAGGCCGAACAACGCGAGGCCGAAATAGAGACGGAACTGGCCGCCAACTCAAGCAACGCGCAACTTGTGCATCAACTCTACGAGGAACGAGAGAGGCTCGGAGCGCAGCTCGCCCGCGACCTGGACAGATGGTCGGAGCTGGCGGAGCTGGCGTAAGGGAGCATGCGCCGGCGGATATGAGCACGACTGAATTTTAGTCCCCGTTTGATCCTAAATTCCTCGGCGACTCTAGATTATTGAAGCGAGTCCGGCTAGAATGCCAGGGATTGGCCCAGAATGTATTCGCCGTTAGAGGATTCGCAGGGAGGCTTTGAAACCTGCGAGGCGGGTCAACCGTATTTCCTAGTCGTCTCACTTCCGTATTACCTTTCAAGGAGCAAGATCATGCGTAAATTCCTGCTGGGAATGATCGGAGCGGCGCTTTTCGCGATGCCGATTTCCGCACAGACGGCCGATGAGATCATCGCCAAGTACCTGAAGACCGTCGGCGGCATGGACAAAATCCAG
>DASQYE010000692.1:0-11309 GCA_035639355.1 Pyrinomonadaceae bacterium | reverse complement strand
CACGTCCAGAACATCCACCACCACTTCGATGGGCAGCTCGCGCCCGTCAAGCAGGACTTTGTGTTCTGGCACGACGCGAACTTGCTCTAATGCAGGGTCTGCCATAGGTACCACGCCCTCGGTTATTTAATCGCCGGTATTAACAGCGTCTGGCCGGGCTCGATCAGCCTCGGGTTATCAACAGCGGGGTTGCTGTCAGCAATCTCTCGCCACCTGGTGGGCTCTTTCCAATGTTTGGAGGCGATGCCGCTAAGCGTGTCGCCCGAGCGCACCGTGTAGAACTGATATGGGAAAGACCTGTTCTGCGGGTTGCGCTTTAATTCCTCCTCGGGCAAGCGGAATTGCTTGAACGTCACGTTGGCAGTCGCCCTGACGGGCGTGCCCGAGTCATTGAAGAAGGTGAACTTTCGCGTCAGTTTTTCCAGCACGCACACGAACGGGAAATAGCTGTTGGCCGTATCCGGGTCGGCCTCCCCCCAGCTCAGTTCGACCTTCGGCGGGCGTTTGCCGTCGTTGCCCTGATTGGTTGTCGGAACCAGTAGCTTCACCAGCTTCGACGTGTGAACCCTGACATCCTGCCCCGCCTCGTAAGTGTCGAAGAACAGCTCCATAGACAGCTTGGTACGCTCCCCGCCGGTATATTGCAGCTCAGGGCGTTGCCGGTTCCTATCCTGGTCTTGCCAAGTGCTGCCGTCCTCGAAGGTGTATTCCGTCGGGTTAAAAAGCACAGTAAAGCTACCGCCGTTATCGAGGTTCGTAATTTTCAGCTTCTCTAACGTCATCCTGTTCGCCCTGTGATTCAGCGTTGAAGCCTGCTTCTTTCCTTCTCTATCAAGAGCCGTCGCGCAAGCGAAGAGTAAACGTGGTCGGCGATCCGCGAGTAATCCGCCCTGGACAGACCGTCAACAGGCGAACGGGACTTCATCACGGTCGCGACCTCCTTCCTGACTACCTCCTCGACTTCCTTCTCCCGCATGTGACTGACCACCCGCTCTTCCACTATTGCGGGGCGCACCGGTTGGGCGAATGCAAGACTCTGCTGCGGGGGCCGCATCTGCTCTTCCCGGCGAAGGAAAGTAAATCCGCCGATGGCGCTTCCGCCGCCGATGGCGCTTGCGCCGCCGATCGCGTTGCCGCTGCTGATCGCATTGCCGCTGCCGGTCGCGCTGTCGCTCCGGCCCTCGGTTACGGGCCTGTATGCCGCGTTTCCGGTGGTCAAAATGGTTCCGACGGTCAAAGTGGTTCCGGCAGCCGATGCCCGATTCGACAGTGGCGCAGAAGTGTCTTGGTTGACACTCGTCAACTCTCGGCCCCATCCGGTCTTGAGCAAAGCACCGCCGGTCGGGCCTACAGGAGACGACTCGACTTTGGCGAACGAGAGTTCGGCATCGCGTTTGCGCTCGAACCAATCCAAGATTTTTGCCAGCGCGACCGGCACGCGCGAAAAGGCTTCTCCATCGACCATCCGGCGGCGCGCCGTTTCATCCATCACGATTCGGGCGGGTCGCACATGGCGTAAAGAGGCTGGTGGCTGCCTCGCCGCGTCTGAGGCCATTGCGGGCGAGCGCGAGACAAACTCTGCCACGCCGCCGCCAACTGCTGCGTATGCCACGCTGCCACTAGCCACTCTGTCAACCATGCCGCTGCTAACCACTCTGTCTAACGTGACGCTGCTAACTGCTCTGTCTGCCGTAACGCCGCCGGCTACTCCGTCGGCGGGCGACTTGCGAGAGGCAGCCGCCGAGCCGCCGAGCGGCCAGGCGACATACACTTCTTTTATCTTCTCTGCCAGTCCACGCGCCGAAAGCGGCAGAGCCGTTGGCTCAAGAGAACCGCCCCGTCCCCGCTCCATTACTCCCCGCCCGTATTTATCCGACGACGTGCGGCGCGGCTGCATCGAAGCGGAAACCGCGCGCGTGCTACTTTGCTGTGGGGCGACAAATACTCTTGACGAAGAGGCTGCGATGCTTAAAACAGGAATCGCCGGTTTGCGTCCCGACTCGTCGGCGCGCTTAGCGGCACGAGCATGTGAACTCGTCGCATGAGTGCCTACGGCGCTTTTCGAGCCGGCCTTCATGCGGCTTTCAAACGCGCGCAGGGCAGTTATTAGATAAGCTTGCGTCCAGAGCTGAACGGTCTGATGGGGCGGCAGGTGAAAAACCTGCGTGTAAGACCGGTCGGAATATTTGGCGTAGGGCTGACCCGTATCTTTGGCGTAAACCTCCCGCAGACTTCTTTCGACCATGCGGGAAACCTCGCCTGGTTCCGGCGACGCGCCCCTGCTCGGGGCAGGTTGGCTCAAGAAAACTTCCCGCCCCGCGGCCCGCGCGCGAGGCCGGGCGGCAAGATAGGTTTGGTGCTCTAGGTAGGACTGGCGCGCCGGATAATATTGGCGTCCAAGATAGAAGCGGTGCTCAGGATAAGACTGGCGCTCAAGGTAAGAGCGATGCTCAAGATATGAGCGGTGTTCTAAGTAGGACTGGTGCTCAAGGTTCGAGTGCGTTTGCACCGCGTAGACCTGATTCAGCCATATCCCGAAGCTCTGTTCCAGCTTATTCACGGTGAGCGACAGCACAGAGTCAACGAACCAGGTGTAAAACGACTGATGCAAAATCCTGCCGGGCTCCTTGTAAACCATGCTTGCGCCGAATCCGGGCAGTTCCTCGGTCAAGGGGCCGTGAACCAGGGAATTAAGGAACCAGAGCGTGTGTCTTACCGACAACAGGTCATGCTTTTTGTTGAAGCCGCGAGAAAAAGCCAGTGAGCGTGCCGTTGCATACGAATTTCTCACTATTGTTTTCGAGCGGCCGTGCAACAGTGCAAACCGCGCGGCGATAAATTGCCGCAGGCTTTCAAGCAGCGCCCGGTCGAGCATTCTGCCGCCTGACTCCTCAGATTTTGCCCCGTCATTTTTCATCATTCACTCGCCTTCAACTTTGTGACCAGGTTCTCCAAATCGGGGCTGACTATTCTGTTCTCGAAATCCTCCCAGATGCGCCGGTCTTTGCGGCAATCATAGGCGCGGCAGACAAACGGGCGGTCTTCGTAGATGCCGCATCGCTGGTGGGCCCGGTCTAGGTGATGGCAATAGCCGTCGTCGCCCTGACGTATCATGTAGGGCTGGCCGAGGTTCCATTTGACGCGCCCCTCTTCAACCTCCCGCGCGGTGAGCGCGAACCGCAACCGGCAGCAGGCGGCGTGACACAAGTGCAGGCGGTTCTCGCAGTCTATCTCCGTGCTCAACGACGTGCCGTCGGCGTCCCTTTCTTCGGCCGTCAGCGCTACGCCCATGCCTTTTTCGGCAAACTTCTCCGCCAGCCGTTTGGTGACTTGATCCTTCTTCTCGTCCAGCTCTTCGATGGTGATGACGCCGCGCTCTGCAAGCAATTCGATCAGCGCGTATGAGAAAGCGGAGACCTCCAGGAGCTTGCTTGAGTTGACGTTGGCACGGCTATGGGCGTAGAGGAAACCCTTCGCCACCTCTTCACGCAACGCTTCCGCAGGGGCGGGCCCTTCTTCTTCTGCCTTCTGGCCTGACCTGCCCCCGCCGTTTTCGGAGCCGCGCCGAATTTGAATGAGCATCGGGCGCTTCGCCTGTGACTCTGTGATTGATGTAGACATCTCGGCCGTCCTCTAATCATTTTCGAGCAGGTTGTAATACTCGCCGAAATCCGACTTCACATACATTCGGCCCATCTTCTGAAACTCGCGCCTGGTCGCGCGCACGATGTGCTTCATGCTCACGACCCCGGAATTCTCCGCCGCCTGGAACGCGGCATTAAGCGCGATGTTCTTGATGTTGCCGCCGGAGATTTCGAATTTCCCGGCGAGGAAATCGAACGCTATGTCTTTGGCGCGCGGCGTTTCGGCCGGGAAGATATTGCGCCAGATTCGGGCGCGGTAATTCCTGTCCGGGAATGGTATCTCGATGATGAAGCGCAGGCGGCGGGTGAAGGCTTCGTCAATATTCTTCTGAAAGTTGCTCGCCATGATGACGATGCCCTCATACTCTTCCTTCTTCTGAAGGAGGTAGTTGATCTCTATGTTCGCGTAACGGTCGTGGGCATCTTTCACCTCTGAACGCTTGCCGAAGAGCGCATCCGCCTCGTCGAAAAACAGGATGGCGTTACTCTGCTCGGCTTCCTGGAATATGCGGCTCAGGTTTTTCTCTGTCTCGCCAATGTACTTGCTGACCACGGTTGAGAGGTCGATCTTGTACAAATCCAGCCCGAGGTCGTTGGCGATTATCTCGGCCGCCATCGTCTTGCCGGTGCCCGAGGGGCCGGAAAAGAGGGCGCTGGTGCCCTTGCCCAAAGCGATCCTCTTGTCGAAATTCCAGTCGGTGAACACGCGCCGCCGATGCCTGACGTGCAGACATATCTCCCTGAGGTGTTGCAGCGTATCCTTAGACAACACGATGTCGTCCCACGTATAAAGCGGCTTGATCTTCTGCGCCAGCTCCCCCAGCTTCGTCGTGGACTGCGACCGGCAGGCCCTATACAACTCTTCCGTCACAGCTTCGGGCGACGGCGGCTGCCGCATGCGAGCGCGGTGATCGGCCTCGGCGGCGGCCTGGTGGATTTTGCCGGCGGTGAAGCGGAACTTGTCCGCGATGGTCTCGATCTCGCTCTCCGGCATGGCGCACATGCTGGATGAGCGGGCGATGAGAGACCGCCACAGATTCCTACGCGCGTCGAAATCCGGCCACGGAAATTCGACGTTCACAATGCATTGCGCCTCCTGGAGCGTCGATGTGCTCCACGGCCTGGTGCTGCCGATGAAGGTAACACCCTGGAACGTCTCCATCGCTTGCATCAAGGCCCGTCTGATATGTTGCGCCGGTTCCTGTTCGGCCATTAAAACCGCTGCGGAATCTAAATAGACGGCGGCGTCACAAAGCTGTGCCTCTCGGAACAGTCGCGCGAGGAGCGCGGCGGCCGCGCGCCCGTCAGACGGAAGAAGGGCCATGTTCGCGACGATCAGCCCGCGTCCTATAGAACCGCACAAGGCTTCTGCCGTGTATTTCTTGCCAACGTCGGCGGGGCCGTTTAAGACCAGTATCCTGGCTCCGCCCTCTCCCCGAACGACTGACGTAAAGAGGCGCACGAGGCTCGCCTTCTCTTCCGGGGGCAGCAGAACTTCGCTCAAAGCGGCGCTCGGCCTGACCGCTCTGCTGAAAGACGCGATGGCTTCATCCGGCGCGTCGATTTCGAGCAGATATCTGACCATGCGCTCGTCGAGCTTAAGCGGGCGTGACAGGAAGGATTGCGGGCCATTACCCTCGTCGTTGAAGTTAACGAGCAGGTGCTTGAAAAGTGGGGACTGGCCCGTAAACCGCGCCCTGGCCTGCACGCGCTCGTCCATGTTTTCGCAGAACAGGCGGAAGGCTAAGTCGATGGTGGGCCTTTTACTCGTGACATCGTTTTGCAGGTAGGCGTAGAGCCTTTCGTAACCGAGGTCTAATTCGGGTGCCAGGCACATGACCAACACGCCGCTGTCGAATTGAGTAAGACCGAAGCGCTTCTCGACCTCGTGCAGGGAAAGCCGGACGCCCTGTTCCAGGGACCCGTTCAACCGAGCTGCGATTTCATCCTCAAGCTTCTTGACCTCCGAGAGGCATTGCGATTGTGTGCCTTCCCCGGCCGCCCTATCCCCGCCCGCCCAGTTCTGTAGCAGCGCCTGAATCTCTTCTTCGCTGAGAACCAGGCCGCGATATTCGTTATGACCGCCTTGCGGCTGCTCGGCTTTTTCCCGCTCGACGCGGTACTTCAAGCGTAGATAGAGCAGTAGCAACACGTCGAATATGTGTTCGCGGCTGTTTTGGTATGCTTGCATGTCTCCCTGTAAAGGCTCGACCCGGCCGTTGCCGGTAACTGAACCGGCGAGCCGAATAACCCGCGGGCGTCAAGGGGCGTGCGGGGAAAACCGGCGGCGGGAATCGACGCAGCTCATCACCTATGTTCCCTCGTGCTGGTTTTCCTTTTCGGTCACCCTCACAACCTTTCTGTCAACTGCCGAATCGATGAAGACGATGCGGACCTGGTAGCAGACGGAGAGCCTGTACTGCTTGTTGAATGCGTTCCACACGCGCGTGAGGTCTTCCAGACCGAACGAGCATAGATCGAGCTTCAAGGGGTCTGCCGTATACTCCAACGGCTCGCCGAGCATCGTCGGTTCGATGATCGCGTTATCGTAGAAGATTCGCATGGCCTCGCCGAGCACGCGGTGGCCGTCTTCCTGTTCCTTGGCGTAGGGCGTAATCACGTAAAACAGGTTGAGCGACAGCGGCGTCTTATGAAGGGTGTCGTCCCTGACGGGCTGCCAGTTACGGTTTTTCGCAAAGGGATTTTCCTCTATGCGAAACAAGTAGAGATTGAGCATCGGCCTGTTTTCATCGATCTCTTCGTCGGCCGGTGATTTCAGAGAGACGCCGAACGAATCTTTCGGGTTCTGCCCGTTCGTGAGCAGTTCGGCCAATGACCTGGTAACGTCTCCGATGGCGGTCGAGGTGCTCATTGTCTTGTCACCCTACCTGAATTCCTTCGTGGGCAATTTCCAAACTCTCGATAGCGATCTCGCTCGCGTTGGCCTTCAAGTCGGGCCCCGTCCACTTGACTGGGAAGGCGCGGATGAGGTTCCAACGCTTGGCGGCCTGCTTGCCTGTTTCGTCTTTGAGGACGATCGCGAATTCCCCCCTCTGGAACCCGCCCTCCGCCGCGCCGAGTTGCCAGTCGATCAATTCGTTAGAAAGCGTGACGCCGCGCTTTAACGTGACGTTGCCGTAGCTGGCATGCTCCTGGAATTTCAGAGTGCTGTTGTTCCTCCCGCCTTCCTTATAATCGAAGGTCTTGATCTCCATTTGCAGGCCGGTGCATTCGGAAAACCCGGCCACCTGGATGCCCTCTATTTCCAACATGAAGTTGAAACCGGCATACGGGTCATAGCTTCTAGCCATATCGCTCCCTCGGTAAACGACCGGCTTCACCGCTCAATAACAGATAGCGCGCCGGGGCTGCGTTTGATCGTGACCAGTATGAACTCCGCCGGGCGCTCCGGCGCAAAGCCGATCTCCGTGATTACCTGCCCGAGGTCAACGATCTCGGGCGGGTTGGTCTCTTCATCGCATTTCACGAAGAAGGCTTCTTTCGGACTCGCGCCCGCCAACGCGCCCGACTCGAACAAGCCGTTAAAGAACAGGCTCAACGTCGCAGTGATCGTATTCCACAACTGCCGGTCGTTCGGCTCGAAGACCGTCCAGCGCAAGTTCACCAATATGTTCTTGATGACGGACAGCACCATGCGGCGGACGTTGACGTAGATCGACAACGGTTCGAGGCTGAACGTGCGCGCCCCCCAGACCCGCAGGCCGCGGCCGGGAAAGATGCGCAGGCAGTTGATCCCCTTAGGGTTGAGAATGGCCTGCTCCGCATCATCGAGGCAGAATTCCAACTCGACCGCTCCCTGTAAGACCTCGTTGGCGGGTGCCTTTCCGACTCCGCGCTTCTGCTCGGAACGCGAATAAATGCCGGCCACTGCTCCGCACGGCGGGATGAATAACTCGCGCCCGTCGAAATCCACATTTTTCTGTCTGACCCATGGATAGTAGAGCGCACCGTATCTGGCGGCGGGCAGCAGTTGAAAATTGCTCGGCCACTCCTCTATCTTGTTCTCGCCTCTGCCGATCTCCGCGCGGCGCGGCGAATCCAGGATCGCAAAGCGCTCCCCCATTTTCTGGCAATGGAAGAGCATCTCTGCCTGAGCGTCTTTCAGCCTCTCGAATTTTTTCTGAGGCTTCGGGGCCTCCGCGAAGATGATGCCCTGTTCCGGTATCCGGCTTTTGAGCAGGGCGTCATAAAGATCGGGGAGGATCAGATCGGGTATCGCCACCAGCCCGATCTCTTCGACGGCTTCGTAGGCCGCCAGGCCGAAGAACTCATTCTGCTGCCCGCCGTCAGACCTCGCGCCGGGGGTCGGCGTGGGGCGAAAGTAACCGCCGTCCTTATAGCCTGTAAAATAGTTGGTCTCGACTTGCGCCCGCTCCCCGTCGCGCCCCCCCGACAAGTTGGTGGCCTGGCCTGATATGCGCGGGCGAGGTCGCGCGTCGCCCTCACACAAGTCCGTGACTCGTGCGAGTATGGAAGAGCCTGCTCTCAGCCGTTTGATGTAATCCGGCTCCTCAGGGTCGCCGTTGATGACGCGCACGAAGTATCGCTCGTGGTTAGGGTCGGCGGAGAGATTGTCGAACAACTCTCCACGCACCAGTTGCCCGTTGCGTGTGTATCTGAAGGTGAGTCTGAATCCCTTTCCGAGAACGCGTGTGCCGGCGGGAAACTTCTTGCTCACGGGTTTATCGAACACAGCTTTCCCTTGATCGAAGCGCAGCTCTTTTATAGAAACCTGCTCTTGCTGTGTCGGGATTGACGGGTGAAGCAGCTTTATCTGGTCGCCTTTGACTTCCCCCGAGATTTCGTCCTGGAGTCCGGCGAGCGATTTGAAATGCGCCTCCGTGTCTCCTATGTCTAAATCGCCCGTGAGTTCGGTTAGAAACAGATCGTCGCTGGAGTCGCCTTCCGCGACCACCTCTATGTCGTTTCCCCAAGCGCCTAAGTTGATCGGCTCGACGTGGATGAGTCGCCTTCTGGCCTGTTTCAGGAACGGTGATCTGAACTTCTCGGTTTGCCCAGCTCCGATCGCCTTCACGAGCACGGCCATGAACTGAGCCGTCCCTTTAAACACCCGTTCCTTTTCAGCTTCGAGCTTATTTAAGAGTTCCTCCGGGACGCCGTCGGCTTTGAGACTTGCCCGCGCCTGTTCGGTGAAGATGAAGAGGCGGCTGTCCAGATCGAGGCGGGCTTTCGCCGCCGACTCGTGCTCGACGCGCACGACGTAGCACTTCTCGCCCCCGTTGACGAAGAAAGTGAAAACGCAGTAAGGCAAATAGCCATCGCCTCGGAAGCCGCCGAAGATGTCCAGGTATTCGCCCCAACTTGTGAGCGGCTGGGGGAAGTTCAGCGGCCCGCGTTCGGCGTAACCCACAAAGCCGGTGATATCCATACGCACGCGCAGCGGTGGTTTCACCTCGACTTCGCGGATGTAAACGCCCGGTGTGCGGAAATTCCTCATAACATTTCTGACGGCTATTTGCCCTTCGCCGCGTCATTGATTTCCTGGTTGATGTTCGAAATCTCTTTGGCCCAGCGGTGCCGCTCTAGATGTGACATTTCCATAATCTCGTTCTTGGGCCAGTGAAAATGATAAGCCACGTACGCTACCTCTCTGGTCATCTGGTCCAAAGGGTAGCGCACTACCCCCCCAGACCTTCCCCTCCGTTGACGAGCGATTCATCGACCTCGAACACGTTCTCGCATCCCGGACACATGATCTTCACCTGCGAATGGCCGTTGGTGTTGATGCGCCGGTAGAAGTCCTGTAGGTAGGCCAGATCGGCCGAGAAGAGATTTTCGACGACCGCCGGATTGATGTCTTTGACTTCGCCGAGTTTGGTGATTACCCGCGAGAGCAGTATGACGACCAGGTATGCCGAGTTATGCTGCACACGCGGGTCCTGTAACGGCGCGATCTCGTCCTTCGCGTTGGCCAGCCGCATGATGCCTTGCTTGTGCAGGTCGCCGTTCTTGTCTATGTAGCCTTTGGGCAGCGTGAATTCGAATTCGGTTTGCAGCATTATTGTCTCACCACACCTTCATGGGCAATTTCCAAAGTCTCAATAGCCATCTCGCTGGCGTTGGCTTTGAGGTCAGGGCCCGTCCATTTGACGGCCCAGGCTTCGCGCAGGTTCCAGCGCACGGTGTCCTGATGCAGCTCGTCCTGCAAAACGATAGAGACGTTTCGCCGTTCGATGTCGCCGTCCATGACCGTCTTGAGCCACGTCACCAGATCAGCGTTCTGCGTGACCCCCCGCTTGAGCGTGATGTTGCCGAATTTCATCAGGCCCGGCTGTTTGCGCGGCGTGAGGAAACCGTCAGTGCCTTCGCGGTATTCGATCGGCGTGTTTTCGATGTTAAGGCCCGAACACTCAGAGAAGCCGGCATTCGTGATGCCGTCTATTTCCAGCTTGTAGTTAAAATTGGCATAGGGATCAAAGTCTCTTCTTGGCATCGGAACTCTCCTTGTGGGTTTTAGATTGTCCTCTTACCCGTTCGCGCCGGGACGCTTCTGCATTATCCTGAAGATAACGAACTCTGCCGGTTTCGACGGCGCGACGCCGATGACCGTGATGACCCTCCCCAGGTCGACAGATTCCGGCGGGTTGGTCTCCTCGTCGCATTTGACGAAGAAGGCCTCTTCCTCTTTGAGTCCTACGAGCTTGCCTTCCAGCCATTGAACGCGCAGGAACGCGCTGACATTTCTGACGATGCGCGCCCACAGCACCGGATCGTTCGGCTCAAAGACGACCCACTGCGTGCCCTCGTCGATGGACTCCTCCAGGAAGAGGAACAGTCGGCGCACGTTGACGTACCTCCACTCCGGGTCGGCGGAAACAGTCCGCGCGCCCCAGACCACGAGGCCGGATTCCGGGAAGTTGCGAATTACGTTGATGCCGTTGGGGTTCAAGATTTCCTGCTCCCCTTTCGTGACATCGCGCTCGACGCCGACGGCCGTCTTCAAACGTCCCTCGACGATACCGGCCGGCGCTTTGTGTACTCCTCGACTAACGTCGGTGGCGGAATAAATACCCGCGACCGAGCACGAGGGCGGGAAGCTGATGGGCTTGCCCCGCAGCGGGTCGAAGATCTTCACCCAGGGGTAGTACAGGGCGGCGAAAGTCGAGTTGAAAGCGGCCCCGGCCCCTGTCGCGAAGGCCCCCCTTGCCTGTTTGTATTCGCGTACTCCCGTCGCGTCGAGCCCCTCCGGGCTATCGGCGACGAAGAAGCAGTCCTTGCGGTTTGGATTCTCGCAGAAGGCTATTGCCAGCTGCGTTGCGATCCTAGCGTTCGCGGTAGACAGAGATTTGAACAGGTCCGGTATGGCGACGATGTTAATGTCGTCCACGGGGATTAAAGCCCGCAAGCCGACATCCTTGAGTTCGTCGTCGGACGGGTCACCCGTGAAGTCGGTCGGCTCGTCTAGCAGGTCGCCGTCCGAGCCCCCCTGGAGTTGTTGAGTGGCCCCAGCGTCCGGCGCGTCCGTCTCGTCGGTTATATCATCCACTTCGATGTACGCCGACTTGCCGTTGATCTGGTTCTCGACGTGTAATTGGTTGGGCAAATTATCCCCTGTGAACTCTCTTATCGACACTCGATCAAAGAACTCGACGAGGTCCGCCTCTTCGTCCAATTCCGCGTCGG
>DASQYE010000691.1:0-3925 GCA_035639355.1 Pyrinomonadaceae bacterium | reverse complement strand
ACAGTGAATTCGTCGCCGCCGAGGCGCGCAATCGTGTCGCCCGGACGCAGGCAAGTCTCCAAACGGCGGGCGATTCCGACGAGTAGCTGATCGCCGACCATGTGGCCCAGACTATCGTTGATAACCTTGAAGCGATCCAGGTCCAGGAAGAGCACGGCGAAGATCATGCCCTCGCGGCGGCGCGTGCGCTGCACCGCGAGCTTCAAGTGATCTACGAAGAGGGCGCGATTCGGCAGGCCCGTCAGCGCATCGTGAAAGGCGTCGTGAAGCAGGCGGTCTTCGGCCCGCTTTCGATCCGTGATGTCCTGTATCTGAAAAATGAAGTGCTGCGATTTGGTTTCGGCATCTTTCACCAGGGACACGCTCAACATCACCCAGACCTCGTGCCCGAGCTTATGAAAGTAGCGCTTCTCCATCTGGTAGGTCGGAACCTTGCCCTCGACCAGCTGGTTGATGTTCGCCATCGCCGGGGCGAGGTCTGTCGGGTGCGTGATGGCCTGGAAATGTGTTGACAGCAGTTCCTTCTCCGAGTAGCCCAGGATGTCGCACAGCGATCGATTGACCTGAAGCCAGCGCCCGTTCTTAGCGACGAGCGCCATCCCTATGGCGGCGTAATCGAAGGCGCTGCGGAAGCGCTCGAAAGCGCCGCGAAAGCGCGCCTCGCTGGCCTGGAGCGCCATGACGTGACGCTGGGCCTGCTCGGCCTGCTCCTGCGACGCTTCGACGTTCTTCAGGTAGGTGCGATACGTGAAATAGACGACGGCGATGATCGGAGTGGTGACTATGAAAGCGTACGTGCCGACGCCGCCGAAGACCTTTGCAATGATCGCGGCGGCCGATGCGCCCGTAAAGTATGTGATCGAAGTCCAGAGATAACCTTTCCTCCACATCTGCCAGACGGACTCGTTCGCCTTGAAGGCCTGGCGTATGGCCGCCAGACCAGAGTTGACGATGTACTGCACCAACCCCATCACGCAGACCGCCATGATGAAATCGGCGGAATAATCTCCGCGCAGCAGGACTGTGACGGAGCCGAACAGGAATCTCAAAGTCCAGACCGTGAGGGCCGTGGCGAAAGCCATCACGGCGGAGTTGAACATAATCGTCGTCTTATTCTTACAAAAGCGCAGCGACGAAGAGAGAGCGTCGGCGGTCGCCAGCAGCACGGCAGCCTCGCCGCCGTAGAGCAGGACTGTGAGAAAGATGAAGGTGTCGGAGACTGTGACTTGGCCCTGGACGCGAGGAATCTTGACGCTCAGGCGTGAACCGAAGCAGAGCGTGACGACGGCCAACAGCAGAAAGCGCATGTCTATGCGTTCAAGCGGCAACCGGCTGACCGAAAGCAAGAAGGCTGCTGCGCCGGCTATGATAATCAGCCACATGAACGGTTGGGTTAATTTTTGCTTGACTGTATTTTTCATGCCGTTGAAGGGGGCGTCACGTACAGCCCGCACCGCCCGTATTGCGAAACCCATGCCGTGAGGGTGATCGAACTTATCTGCGGAAATAATTAGACTTAAAGAAGCGAGGATATTCCCCCTCAGTCACTTTGACAGGTCAAATCCGGTCAAACTGACTGGGGGTTCGAGCCTTCTGACCGATTTCTCTGGCTTTGCCCAACGATTCACTCCTGCCCAACAGAATAGAAGCTTGCCCGACCATTAGAACTTGCCGCAAGGAGAAGACATAACTATACTTGCGCCCCATAGCGTTCTACGGGCCGCTCGGCTTAGAAGCTTTGTTAGATTGCGCCTCAAGTAATCTCAACGAATTTCGTAGGACTTAACGAGAGCCCTACACCTCGTCCATGCCATTTCTTCACCTAGAGGAGAAAGAAAGATGAATCCCATGAAAAGACTCATATCAAGAGCGCTTCCGTTTCTAGCCCTCACCTGTTTCGTAATGCTGGCGCACTCTACAGCATACGCACAACTCAGCCGGTTCGAGGGTGCTTGGAGAAATGTTGACTCCGCCACCAGGGGAATTACGACTCTGCAAATCAGCACCAGCGGCGTCGTTAAAGTTCACGCCTGGGGCAAATGTCATCCGACCGATTGTGATTGGGGAGAAGTGACGGGCTACGCCTACGGGCCGAGCGTGGGTTCCAACCTGACCGCCACTGCCCACGCGATCTCGGCCCTTTTCACGACAGACTTCAGCGAGACGATCATGATTATCCGTCCCTTTGGAAGAGACCAGCTCGAAGCATCAGTGTTTACACGCTTCACAGACACGAGCGGGCGCGCGGCTTTCACAGGGACTTACCGCCTGGCGCGCGTCAAGCGTTAGCTACGCTCGCCGTCGAAACTCAGGATACGGCTGCAAGCGACCCGACATCTCATCCGTATAGATGAGTGATAGTGGTATGCGTGCCATTGTTTAAAAAGTCTACTCGTGTAGACAAGGCGCTGGGCGAGAAGGCTCAACTGTAGTGGCTTCCAGCGAGCGCCTGATGGTGGAAATCAGCTTTGACGAGTCCGGCTTGACGAGGCAGGCGTTAGCCCCGGCAGTATTCCCGCCTCGATGTCGGACGCGTAGCCATGGCCGGAGAAGATGACGATTGGCGTGCGTGCACGGCCCGAATCTGCTCACACATAGGGATAATTGTCGGGCAAGGCGTCGAATCGTTGGGCGGTATTGTCAGGCAAAACCGATTTCCTCTTTCAAGAGGGGCGTCCTCGTCATGAGCGAGGCGCTAGCTCGTCGGCGACGATCAGGGCGGATTGGGTGACGGCGGCGATTCCGTGGCCGGGAAACGTGGAGTCGCCGACCATGTACAGGTTTTCGAGCGGCGTTCGGTGCGAGAGCGATTTTGAGCCGAACACGTCCAGGGATTGGCCCACGCCTCCGACCATGCCCAGCTTGCGCCGGGTCTTCTCATAAAATGCGCGCGGCGTGGCCGTCTCGATCACCTCCAGGCGGTCGCCCAACTCCGGCAGGCTGCGGTGAATGCGTTCCCAACATTCTTCGAGCCTGGATTGATCCTGTTCCTCGTGTTCGGTTTCGTCCCGGTGAAAGGCGAACCACTGCGTCGGTTCGGTGAAGGTGTTGACGGTGACGGCGCGTTTGCCCTTGGGCGCGCGCGTATCCCATGCGGGCGCGCAAGTGAACATGAACTGCGCTCTCTCGGCATCGTACTCTTCGCCCTCGCACCAGTCTGTCAGCGCCAGAATGTGTTCGGCCGGGAGCGAGGCGGCCGCCCCTTCGTCCATTCCCAGGTAGAGCAGGTAAGCGCCCCATCCGCGCAACTCTTTGAGACGGCTTCGCACCGGGGGAGGCGTGCGGTTCAGACCCACGAGCTTACCATACGTGTCCCAGACCGTCAGATTACTGACGACGGCGCGCGTCGCTTCAATCGTTTCACCGCTCAAAAGGTCTACGCCCCTGGCGCGTCCCGTCGAATCGTAGGCGAGGCGCAGCACGGTCGTGTCGAGGCGCACCGTCCCGCCGCTCTTTCTGATCGCTTCGACCAAGGTATCGGCCAGAGCCTGCGCCCCGCCGCGCATGACGTACATCCCCTCGCGCGGAAGCCCAAGCGCGACGGCCGCGTAGAGGTAGGCGCATTCGCGGCTGTCGCGCTGCGCGAACATTTGTAGCTGGGCGTCTATGAAGCGACGAAAGCGCAAAGATGTTCCGCCCAGATGCTCTTCGACGGTCTGGTTCATCCTTGCGCGGATGCGCGAGGCGACGCGCATCTCGGGCGCGACGGCGCGCATCAGTCTAAGCTTCGACGCGGTGCGAAGGTCAAAGGCGCGGCGCGCGACGCGTCTCAACGCCTGGCCGATGGGGGCAAGCTCGCGGTAAAAGTTTATCGCGGCGTCGGCGCATTCAGGGAAAGCCGCGCGTAAGCGAGCTTCAAACTCCGAGTCCGAAGCAACCAATGGCAGGTCTATGCGATCAGGAAGGCGAACGACGTAAGCGGGGA
>DASQYE010000690.1:0-4704 GCA_035639355.1 Pyrinomonadaceae bacterium | reverse complement strand
GCCGCGCGCGCCGCCGTACGCAACGAGATGGCCGTTCAATCCGCCCTGATTATTCTCGAAAAGGCCGGACACATAGAGCGCGGAGCGGCGAGCGAGAACCGCGCATCGGTGCGCCTGCGCGTGACGCCGCAAAAGGCGCGCGAGATGGTCGGCGCACGCGATACGCGAGCGCGGCAGGCGCTCATAGGATTGCTCGGCGGCTACGACGTGAACGAGCGCACGGAGACGGAGCTGGACACGGCCGAGCTGGCGGAAGCTACGGGTCTCGACCACGCGACCGTTAGGCGCGCTCTCTCGTCGCTCGTTTCGACGGGCGTCATAGACTACACGCCTGGACGGCGCACGCGCGGCGTCCTGATGCTCGACGAGCGGCCCGTGACGAGCCTTCGCATACGCCCCTCAGAGATCGCGCGCCGCGCCGCCCTCGAACAACGCAAGCTGCGCGAGATCATCAGCTTCTGCTATGCGGATCGTTGCTACCGCGCCTTCATACTGGATTATTTCGGCGACCGCCAGCACGCGACCAGTTGCGGCAAATGCGGCAACTGCACCTCGGAAGCAAAGGGCGCTGGGCGCGGGCGTGCCGGGAAGAGCGGCGCTGATGTTCCGCTCGGCGCGGTGACGGAGCTTGACGGCTTCATCAGGGAGCAAGCGCCGGTCGCGCTAGACCTTGATGACGAATTGAAGAGGCAGTCGCGTATGCGTGAGGCTCGCGTGCGCTCCGAGTCTGTCCGGGAGGAAACAGGGTCGAACGTCGTCGGCATCACACAGGAGCGCCCGCTCTCCGATGAAGAGAGTTTGCTGGTGCGCAAAATCCTGGCGTGCGCGGCGCGTATGCAGGGACGCTTCGGCAAGGGGCTGCTGGCATCCACCTTGCGCGGCTCGCGCGCCCGCGCCGTCACACAGGCCGGGCTCGATAGGCTTTCGACCTACGGCATCCTTGACGATATGACGCAGGATGAGCTGATGGTCTACATAGACGCGCTGGTCGCCGCCGGGTGTCTGAACGTGACGGGCGGCGCATACCCGACCGTCTCTCTCTCGCCGCTCGGAAACGATTTGATGCGCGAGCGAGCGAGCGTCCCTTTAGCCCTGCCGCAAACCGACTCGATAGCAGCGATGGCGGTCAAGGCAGGGCCGGCAGCCTCCCCCGCGCGCAAGCAGGTCAACACCGTAGAGGAGACTTACGCTCTGTACAGCGAAGGGTTAACGATTGAGGAGATAGGCGAGCGGCGCGGCCTGACGGAGATAACCATAGAGAAACATCTGGCGGAAGCCATCGCGCGCGGCCTCGATTTCGACATCTCTCGACACGTCACCGAGCGGGATCGAGCGCTGATAGAGATCGCCGTCGATCAACTCGGCACACAGCAATTGAAGCCCCTGCGAGATGCGCTTCCCGCGCACATCAACTATCGCATGATCCGCTTCGTCGTCGCAGACCTACAGCGCGCAGAGCAACAGGGCGTCGAGGAGAGCGCCTGACCTATTAGCGCCTGACCCGTTGGCACGCGACCGCTTCGGACTCGAAGCGATGAAGCGCGGCTTCAGCCGCCGAGGTCGAACATGACTCTATTCGCCGCGCGCTTGACCTAAGCCCCGTGCGCACTTCATCATCATCTACTTTTCATCGACAGGGAGATTTTCAAATGAGCCGTAATCCGAACACTGACCCGCCGCAGCCGGGTGATCCGGCCATACCGCCGACAATGCCGCACGATCCCATCGAGCCGGACCCGTCGCAGCCGGAGCCCTTGCCGCTGCCCCCGGATACAAATCCCTCGCCCGCCGCGCCCGTGCGCGAGCCCGACAGCCCGCAGCCCGCAGGAGACCCCATCTCCCCGGAGCCGACGCGACTGGTCTAGCTCTGATGTCCGCCGCTGCCCCCGTCCGAGCGCCGGGAGAGCGGTTTTCGATCATCCGAAAGCCCGGCGACGAATGATACCGGGAAGCGTCCTCGGCCGATCTTCTACAGGGTAATGTCCCGTCCCATCTTCAACTCTGCCCTTCTGGCGAGTAGAATAGGAGGGCGTGGCGTTGCGGGCTCTGGCCGAGGTCGCCGCGAGGGCAGAAGATGAACGAGACACCAGGGTACACAGGCGGGAACATCAAGCAGGGCATCGCTCCGAAACAGCAGCTCTCACCCGACCATCTCTCTGAGGTCGGGCGCGTGCTCGCGTCCAAGCCCTTCAAGCCGCATCCTCTATTTGCGAATGGTCATGCGCAGACGCTCGCCGCCTATGCCTGGCCGCGCCGCGCCCTCCTGCTCACGGCTAGAGCGGACGAGAAGCGCATCTTCGAGGTCGAAACGGATGTGCGCATCCTCGCTCACTGTCGCTGGCAAGCGGTAGCGCCGCTTGAGCAGCCGACTATTCTGCTGGTTCACGGGCTCGAAGGCTCCAGCGCATCGCGCTACATGCTGAACACCGCGCGCAAGGCTTTTCGCCTGGGCTTCAACGTCCTGCGTGTGAACCAGCGCAACTGCGGCGATACGGAGCATCTGACTCGGACGCTCTATAACAGCGGCCTGAGCGGCGACATTCGCGCCGTCGTCCGCGAGTTGATCGAGCGTGACGGCTTACGGCGTATCTTTCTCGCGGGCTTTTCGATGAGCGGTAATATTGTGCTCAAGATGGCGGGCGAGGACGCCGAAGATGTGCCGCCGGAGCTGGCGGGCGTCTGCGCCGTTTCGCCTTCGGCCGATCTAAGCTCCTGCGCCGAAGCGATCAACCGTCGCGCCAACTGGGTCTACCAGCGGAGCTTCCTGCGCAGCCTGCGCCGTCGCATACGCCACAAGCATAAGCTCTACCCGGAGCTTTATGACACGAGCGGCCTCAGTCTGGTGCGCACTATACGCGACTTCGACGAGCTGTATACGGCGTCCGACGGCGGCTACAGGGACGCAGACGACTACTACAGCCGGGCCAGCGCCCTGCCGCTCATCCCACACATACGCGTGCCCACCCTTATTATTCACGCGCAGGATGATCCGTTCATTCCCTTCGAGCCCTTGCGCGACGCCGAAGTGACCGGCAACCCTTACGTCTTGCTTCTGGCCCCGGAGCGCGGCGGCCACGTAGGCTTCGTCGCCGCCGATACCTACGCGGAAGACCGCTTCTGGGCCGAGAATCGAGTCCTTGAGTTTTGCCATCTTCTAGACCGGCGTCCCGCGTCCTGATTGAGGGGTTGTGCTTGCGCGCCCAAGCGTCTAAGCTATGATCTAAGCCTTCGGCCAGAGAGCGCGCGAATCCTCGGCCCGGATTCGCAGAGAGACGAAACCCCTTGGGGGTTCGCTGACTCTAAAATGTTCCTGTCTGTCGGCAAAATGCAGATTAAAAATGCTTACAGTCGCCGGTCTCTTCGCTGTTTTTCTACTCGTCCTGGCTAACGGGTTCTTCGTGGCTTCGGAGTTTGCTCTGGTGGGCGTGCGCCGTTCGCGCATCGCTACGCTGGCCCAGAGCGGCGACGCCCGCGCACGGCGGCTCCTGCGGTTGGTGGACAACCTGAACGCTTACATCTCCGCGACCCAGCTTGGCATCACTTTGGCGTCGCTGGGGCTCGGCTGGCTGGGCGAACCGGCCATCGCGCACCTGCTCGAAAAAGCGCCCTACGTAGACCGCCTTCCCGTCGCCTTGATGGAAACGCTCGCCTTCGGCATAGCGTTTACGATCATCACGTTTCTTCACATAGTGATCGGCGAGCTTGCGCCGAAGACGATGGCCCTGGAGCGGGCCGAAAAGGTTGCGCTGGCGATAGCGAGGCCGATGGAGCTGTTCTACAAAACATTCCGGTTGCCGATACGACTTCTGGATTGGGCGGGCACACGAACCGTCCGCCTCTTCGGTCTTCATCCTTCAGCCGACCACGCTTCGATCTATACGGCCGAAGAACTGCGCCAGCTTGTAGACATTTCGACCAAGAGCGGCCACTTCGAAGCCGACGACCAGAAATTGATAAATCGCGTCTTCGACTTCGCCGACGCCGAAGTCCGCGAAGCGATGGTCCCGCGCACAGCCCTCGTCGCCCTGCCCGTCACGGCAACTCTCAGTGAAGCCGAAAAAGCGTTTTGCGACCTGGGTTATTCGCGTCTTCCGGTCTATCGTGAGCGGCTGGACGATATCGTCGGCGTGCTCTTTCTGAAAGACCTGGTACCGTGCCTGCGCGCCCGGCCCGAAGAGTTCAATCTCGAAAAGCTGCTTCATCCGCCGATGTTCGTGCCCGCCACGGCCAGGCTCGGACAGGTGTTGGCGCAGATGCAGTCGGCGCGCACTCACCTCTGCTTCGTCATAGACGAGCACGGCGGCATTGAAGGCATCGTCACGCTCGAAGATTTGCTGGAAGAGATCGTCGGCGAGATCAACGACGAATACGACGAAGAGGTGCGCGCGCAGATCGTGGAGGATAACGGCACGTATCTGCTGGACGGGATGCTGGCCGTGCGCGACGCGAACCGTCGCTTTAACCTGCGGCTGCCGGAAGAAGGCGGCTACACGACGCTCGCCGGGTTCTTACTCTCGAAGGCCGGCCGCCTGCTGCGCCAGGGAGAATCCGTTGAGCACGACGGCGCGCGTTTTACGGTCGAGCGCGTCGATCGACGACGCATACGCCGCATACGCTTCACGCCCCTCTCGGACGCCGCATCGAGCGCGGTCGCCCTGCTACTGCTGCTGCCCTGATTCTGCGCCTCGCTCACACGTAGTATCT
>DASQYE010000689.1:0-5242 GCA_035639355.1 Pyrinomonadaceae bacterium | reverse complement strand
TTCTGGTCAGTCAGCTGCGGCATCTGCAAGGATAATATGCCGCGAATTGCCGAGTGGCGCGACCAAAGAAGCACCGAGGGCTTGCGCGTCATCGCCGTACACATGCCGCGCTATGAGGCCGACACGGATACGGAGGCCGTGCGCGATCATATCGCTAAATACAAGATCACAGAGCCGTGCGCGATAGACAACCAGCACAAGCTACGCGATGCTTTTCAGAACGAACAGGGATACGTGCCCGCCTACTATCTCTTTGACGCGGAGGGCAAATTGAGGAGTTTTGCGGCGGGCGAGCGCGGGATAGACATGCTCTCTTCGGCCCTGGAACGCCTGCTCGCCACGAAAGAGGCATCGGCCTAAAGAGCGCAAAATACGGGCTCCGGCTTCAACAGCAAAGGCGACTTCACCCTCGGAAGTCGCCTTTTCTTCGCCTGGGCATAAGAGTCAATCTACGAGCTTTAGAACGGCGGCCCAAGGTTTCTGGCGACGAAACGCAGTATGAAGTAGGTGGCGACAAGCGAGCCCAGCAGAAGCGCTATCAGCACCAGTATGATGAAAAAGAGGAAGAGCCAGTCGCTGAGCCTCCCCTTGCGCGCCTCTTCGGCCGACACGGTTGCGCGCCGCTTCAAAAGCTCTACGTTCATCTGGTTCGATTTCCACCAGGCGTCGAACATGTCGCCAAAGAGCGGGACTGATCCGACGACATAATCTATCCCTAAGTTTAGGCCCATGCGCAGCAGAGTGATCTTAGGCACGCGGTAGCGCACGGCCGAGGTCAGTATGTAGAAGGAGACGAGCGTGGTCGCCAGATCGCCCACGCCCGGAATGAGACCGACGACGGCGTCCAGGCCGAAGCGCCATCCCACGCCCGGAATGCGAAACAGCCCGTCCATCCAACGGCTCAGCTGATCGAGGCTCTGCTCGACCTTTACGGCGTCGGGCGACCGCGCGCGTTCCAGCTCGGCTTCTCTTGCTCTTATAGCCATTCCCGAATCCTACTCCATCCCGTTTAAGGCTTCGTCTCGGGACTTTTAGGCTCGCCCTCGCCATCCGTCATCTGTCCGAGCCCTTGCCCGGCCATGCCTTCCTGTGTGCTTCTTTCGCCGACCACGGCGGGGCGCGCATCGTTCGGGTCCGAGCGGGCCTGATCCGACTCCGGCTCTGTTTCCGGCGCTCCGTCCTGCTGGTTGTACTGTTTTGTCATTGCTCGTCGGCCTCTCCTAGGAAATATTCTGCTTCAAACTTTAACGAATACGGGTCATCTGCTGCCAGAAGAATTTTCCCAGACGCGCAAAGCGATTGCCCTCGTTGCTCTTCGTGATACTGGGATTGATGCCGAGCGCGGCGGCCAATTGCGGGTCGGGCGGGGCTATGTCCTCGTCGCCGCGCTTGCCCGAGAGCCAGCGATTGAAGGTGCGCGTCACGGCGCGCCTCTGCAAGAGCGGCGCTTCGGCCACGAACGCGCCGCGCAGGTCGTCCAGCTCCGCTATCTCATACATGTTCGCGTTGTAATAGTTACCGAGCGCCGCGAAAAACTTCTGATGGCCCAGCAGCCGGCGCAGCTCCGCGAACATCAAAGCGCCCTTGCTGGCGACGATTGCCGAATACTGGAACGAGTTTCGATACTCGCGCGCGTTGCGGTCGGCCGCCATGTCTTCGCCGCCGAAGGTGCGATACACCTTGTAGACGCCGCGCAGCTGATCCTCCATGACGGCCGCCGCGCGCTCCTCGCTGTGAACGTCCCTGTAGTAAAGCAGCGCAGACCAGTTGGCGAGCGCTTCATCCAGGACGGGATCGCGCTCCGGATCGTTTCCGACCACCTTGCCCCACCATTGATGCGCGACTACGTGGGCCACAGTCCACTCAAGGCTGTCTTCGACCGAGGCGCGCTGCTCGCGTATGATCTCGGGCAGGTTGCGCACCAGGGCCGAGTCGAAGTCTACGTAGAAGGCGCTGGCGATCGCGCCCAGTCCCGCGAACTCCGCCGAGCCGAGTCCGGCCACCAGCGGCGTATCCACCACGTTTATCGTTTTATAGGGCAGCGGGCCGAAGCGCGCCGAATAGACACGCACGGCGTCGGCGGTCTGTGCGAGCACGCGCCGCCCTACGATCTCGTGCTCCTGTGCGAACACGGAACGCACACGCGTCGCGCCGACGAGGCGTTCCTCCGAACGCAGGCCGCGACCGGCGACGAGCGCGAAATCGCGCAGGCGTTCTCCGGCAAACTCGCGCAGGCGGCCCGCTTCACCGTGGGGAGGCGCAGTAGTAGTAGCAGCCGGCGCAGCCGTAATCGGCTCGCCGGAGGCGAACAATTTCACGTCGGGCGGGGCATCGACCGTGACGCGGTAATCGGCTGCCTCCGTGTAGACCATGTCGCCGATGCTCATCTCAACTTTGCGCTGCCAGTCGTCGCCGTCCCTCGCGGCCAGCACAGGGTAAGCCGTGCCGAGCAGCATCTGGCCGCGACAGCGAAAGTTTAGATCGCGCGCCCGTCGCACCTCGCGCTCGCTGCGGAGCGCAGCGCCGACCTGCTGCAAGACGTGCACGACGAGGCCAGTCTCTTCCGGGTCGATCTCGGGGACGCTTCCCTTGAACTTGATCGAGACCTCTACGGCGCGTCCCTTCATGACGGGCTCGCGCAGGTTCACTCTCAAAGTCGTCGCCTGGTCGTCGAGCGCGAACCCGAGCGGCGTGCCCGTCGCGGCTGCGCTTACTTCCGTCACCTCTATGCGAGGCTCATCCGGCGCTGTTGGAGGAACGGGCTGCGACGCTTGCGCGCCTGGCCCTTCGGGGGCGCGCGCCTGTGGGGCCGGGCGCTGCGACGCGGAAGCGCGCATGTTCGAGTACAGGTGAAAGTAGAGCACGTAGGCCGCGCGGTCGCTATCGTTGACCCATCGCACGCGCTCCGTCCCCGTGTAGGTACGATTATCGAAATCGAGCGCGAGCCTGATATCGTAACGCGAGAGAGCGACTTCTTCTTCTTCTTCCGGCGCATCGGCCTCCGGCGCGGAGGCGGGCGTTTGCTGTTCCTCCTGCTGTTGCTGCTCCTGCGCACCGATGGCTTGCGCGGCGAGGGCCGCGAGCAGCAGCAGCAAGGCGAGCGCAATGCCTGCACTCGTCGTGCGCAGCCTTTCTCTTTCTACACGTGTTTGCTTCAACTTCTCTTTCTCTCTCTAAAACCCCTTTTGACGGCCGCCCGCTTCCGTGCTCTATGCGACCGGGCCATCTTCTTCGTCCTCAGCGGCGCGGCTTGCGTCCCGCTTTAGATGCTGATTTCTGGGTGGGCGACGCGCCTTCCGCAACGGTGATGTTGCGTATACGGTCGCCGCGCTCGATTGCGTCAACGACATCGAGCCCCGAGACGACGCGCCCGAAGACTGTATAGCCGCCGTCCAGGTGCGGTTGCGGCGAGTGGGTCACGAACCACTGCGAGCCGCCCGTGTCTTTGCCGGAAAGGGCCATCCCGACTGCTCCGCGCTCGTATTCCACCTCGTTGATCTCGCAGCGAATCTGGTAGCCCGGCCCACCGTTGCCGCCGCCGCGCGGGTCGCCGCCCTGTATGACGAAGTTGGGCACGACGCGATGAAACGCTACGTTATTAAAGTAGCCGCGCCGCGCCAGTTGAACGAAATTATCGACCGTGAGTGGCGCGTCTTCTGGCAAAAGCTCTATCACAAACGAGCCCTTATCGGTCGAGACCGTGGCGCGCCAGCGGCCCTGCCGACGCGCCACGGCGCGCCTGTAATCGGTGATAGTATTGCGCGTCGCGACAAACCCTACGCGCGAAGAGAAGTCGCCCGCGTCGTTTGCCTTGAGAAGCGCGACGGCGCGACGGCGCACCAGATGATCCGTAGAGTCTAGCGCCGTCTTGATGGCCTCGTTGCCGGCCGCGCTCTTTTGCTTACCCAAAGCTTCTAGTATCGAGAGCGCCGCGTCGTTCATATCGTCGCGCATGGCCGTGGGCAGAGCAAGGATGAGGGCACGCGCACTGGCTTCGTCCGGCCTCAGCCCTCCGAGGAGTTCGGCGGCCGTGGCGCGCACGATTACGTCTCGCGCGTCGAGCTGTTTTCTGAAGACCTCAGCAGCGTCCGTCGTCTTGAAAGCGTCGAAGGCGCGCAACAGATCGGGCACAGGCGTGGCAGGCATCGACGCATCTTCGAGCAGCCCGCGCAGGATAATCTGCGCATCGCCTTGCAGGCGGACGACGCCGCTGCCTGCTACCGCCGCCTTAATCCCGCCGATCTCGCCCAGGCCCTGCGCTATGCTCGATACCACTCTCCAATCGGCTCGCAGGCGCGCGCGCGTCGCTTCATCCGAAATCTTATCGAAGGGTTCTTCGCGCAGGTAGGCGGCGGGCGCTATGTGCGCGAAGGCTGCCTCTATCTCGGGAGCTCTCATGGATTCCGCAGCGCGAAACTCTTTCAGCCAGCCGAGGGCACGCTGGTCGCCCGTGTTGGCAAGAAGTTGTCCGAGCGCCACAGCGATCTCAAGCATCTCTCCGGCCTCGCGCGGGTGCGCGACGCCGCCCGCTTTAGCCGCCGAGTAGGAAGCGAAAAGCGTCGCCGCATGCCCCAGCAGAGGAGCGGCGGCGCGCGCGTCCTTTAGCAACGCGAGCGCACGGATAGAACTGACCCGCACGCGCTCGTCGCCGTCGCCGACAGCGCGCGCAACCAGAGCGTCGAGCGAAGCCTTATCCTCGCTTGCGCCGAGCACACGCGCCGCGTTGGCCCGCACAATCGCCTCCGCATCGTTGGTCAGGTGGGGGCGCACCTCTTGATTGGCGTCGCCCGTGCGGAGTCGTGCCAGTGTATTGGCCGCGTCGGCGCGTATGCGCGCGTCCCTGTGAGACAGAAATCTTGCGACCGTCAGGGCGGCGTTCGCAGGGTGCGCGCGCAAGGCGGCGGTCAGACCGGCGAGAATGATCTTCCTGTTCCCCTGCGCTCTGTTATTGGCCCGCGTCTTATTGCTCGCCTCCTGCGTCACGCGCGCCGCTTCGACGTTGAGCGCGCCCAACAACGCTTCCCCCAGGGCCGCTAAGCGCGCCTCATCCGTCTTCGGCAATGCCGCAGCGATCTTTCCCAGGGCTTCTACGACATTGGCTCGAACCTCGAACGGCTCGGCGGCGCGACTCAAAGCCGCAAGGAGCGCGTCCGCGCCCGACGCCGCTTCCATTTCTCCGAGCGCGAAGGCCGCCATCGCTCGCACGCTCCCTTCACGGTCGGTTTCGAGCAGCGCGGCGAGC
>DASQYE010000688.1:0-2425 GCA_035639355.1 Pyrinomonadaceae bacterium | reverse complement strand
TTCTCAAGCGCCGAAAGTTCCGTGCTCGCTTTGCCGACCAGTACGAGCGAGCCCTCCGGAAAGCTCTTGGCGACGTGGGCCATCAAATCCAGATCGACCCAATCGGCGATCAGCCCGAAGAATCCGATCACGGGTCGCGGCAGGCGCGCTATCTCCTCGGGCACGACCACGTCCGCGTCGAGCGCGCGCCGAAAGTGCCTGTAGTCAACGCCGTGCCGCACCAGATAAGTGTGCGGATTCACACGCGCCTTGGATTGATAAAGAAGGTCGGCCGAGACGATCACCAGATCGGCGCGCCGTAGTAATCCCTCTTCAAGCTCCGCCAGAGATTGCGACGAGACGCCGGAGAAGGCCGTGTATTCGTCAACGCAATAGTAGATCAACAATTCTTCGCCTAGCTCGCCCGCGATAACGGCCGCCGCCGGGTTGAAGACCCAGTTGATGGGCCGGGTGAACCCCAGGCGACGCATGGCGCGCCTGACTTGGAAGCGTAGCAGGCGGCGATTCAGATCGCGTATGCGCGGCCGCCCGTAAGCGGGGATTGCCAGCGGATTAAGGACGAACAGGTTGGGCTCGGGCTCCGTGATGGGCCCGGCGGCGGCCGCCAGCTTCTTGAAGGCGCGGCTGATGTCTGCCTTCGATGCCGTCGGCGTGCGATAGCCTATGGAGTTGACCCAGAGCACTCGATTGTCGCGCGAGAGCGCGCGCATCAGGTGAGTCTTCGACAAAGGGTCGCCGCTCCAGTCGTGGCTGAAGCAAATGTGGTCGCGTCCATGCAGCACGCTCGATTGAGCATGCTCGGGGAGCGGCGTGGCGCTCTCCTCAGTTGTGATGTCGTTCAAAGTTGTGGCCTGGTTCATTCGATCTCCCTCGGTCACACGTCCTCACGCCTTCGTGTATAGAGCGATTCCCTCGCCCTTCAGGCTTCAAGCGCCGACGGCGTCCAGCTTGCTTTCGATCATATCCGAAGCGGGCTCGGCCGCCTCTTCGCCGTCCATGAACTGACGCATCCACATCTCGAAGTTCAAGAGGGCCCACAATCGTTCCGTGTGGTCGCGCTCGCCACTTTGATGCTCTTCGACGATGCTTCGCACAAACGACTGGTCAAAGAGGCCGCGCGCCATGGTGCGCTCGCTCAAAACGTAATCGTCTATCACGGGACGGAAAGGCCCGCGAAACCAGCGCGCCAGCGGCACGGGGAAACCCATCTTGCGGCGCTTCAAGATCGGGTCGGGCAGCAAGCCCTTCATGCTCCGCCGCAAGATGTATTTCGTAGTCCAGCCGCGAAGCTTGAGTCGCTGGGGCAGGCGGGCTGTAAACTCCACCAGCTTGTGATCCAGGAACGGCACGCGGCTCTCTATGGACGCCGCCATGCTCATCTGATCCTGCTTCATCAACAGCTCGTGCAGGTAGGTCTTGATGTCTGCGTAGAGCAGCCGGTCGAGCAGCGTAGAGGCATTCACGTCCTCAAAGTAGGGACGCACGTTCGCGTAAGGGTCGAACGTGCCCGCCCGTTCGATCGTCTCCGGCGTCAGCAATCGAAGCTGCATCGCGCGCGGAAAGACCGCGAAGTTATCGAAGTAGATGCTCTCGATCTCGGGCGGCAGGCACAGGAATGTGCGCCGCAGCTTTTGTCTCAGCCTGGACGCGCCCCTACCGTTTTGCAGACGATGGCTCACGGCGCGGCGCAGGCCGGGCGTAGTCAGGCGTTGATACTTCGCGCCGAGCGAGAGATTGTAAATCGTCTTCCGGTAGCGGTCGTATCCGGCCAGTGTTTCATCGCTGCCCTCGCCCGTGAGCACCACCTTGACGTGGCGCGAGGCCAGCTGCGAGACGAAAAAGAGCGGCACGCTGGCCGGGTGCGCCAGCGGCTCGTCTTCGTGCCAGACGAGTCGCGGCAGCGCCGCGAAAAACTGCTCGGGGCCGATCGTGATCTCGTGATGGTCTGTCTTGAAGGCGCGCGCCACCAGCCGCGCGTAATCCAGCTCGTTGGCTTCGCGTTCGTTGAAGGCGACGGAAAAGGTCTTGATGGGCTCCGCGACCATCTGGCTCATCACGGCGGCGATTGCGGACGAATCGATCCCGCCGGAGAGGAACATGCCGAGCGGCACGTCCGCCATCAGCCGCAGGCGCACCGATTCTCTGAAAAGCTCCGTCCATTCCCTAACGTAATCCTCGTCGCTCCCCTCGCTCTGACGCGCCTGGCCCGCCTTCCGGTTAAAGTCTACGTCCCAGTATTCGTTGATCTCCATACGGCCATCCCTCCACAGCAGTGTGTGGCCGGGGAGAAGACGCCTGACGCCGCGAAACAGGGTCTCACACCCTGATGTCGCGTGGTTCGCCAGGTAATCCGGCAGCGCCGCGAAGTTTATCTCCGGCACGACGGCCCGCGCCGCCAAGAGCGACTTGATCTCGGAAGCGAAGT